>JABIRQ010000165.1 GCA_018699755.1 Rhodospirillaceae bacterium
CCACCGCTTCCTGGAATTGCAGCATGAAGCCGCAATCGCTGGAGATGCCCTTGACCCCCTCGCGCGCCAGTTCCTTGGCGGCCGTGGCCATCTTCGCGGCGAACTCGGGTGCGCCGTTCAGGCAGACCGAGGTCGAAAGCCCGTCCACGGTCTTGTAGATCACGGGAAAGTCGTAGCTCGTGGCGTTGGCGACATCGCCCGGAATGAACGGGGCCTTGGCGTCGAGCAGCAGGATGCCCACGGCATGGCCGTAGGAATAGGCGCCGCGGCGCGTGCTGTAGGTCGGCATGATTCGGTGTCTCCTCTAAGCCCGGGCCCTAGTAGCCGCCGCGATAGGCGCGCTGGCGGGTGCCGGCATGCATGTAGTCGATGACGTCGATGAAATTGAAGCAGGGCAGGTCGATGGCCTCCTGCACGGCCTTGGCGTAGGGCGGCATGATCGAGCACTCGATCAGGACGGCGGCCATTTCCGGATGCTCGTCCTGCATCGCCCGCGCGGTCTTCACGGCCTCGTCCCGGATCCTGTCCGAATCGAGGGACATGGAGGGCGAGCCTTCCGGCCCGGCCAGCATGATCGCTTCGTTGAATTCGGGCTCGTCTTGGGGGCCGCGGATGACGATCGGGTTCGGCACGTCCAGGCCGTAGCGTTTCAGCATGTCCTGGGTCAGGACCGTGTCGTCCGCCGTCAGGATGCCGATGGTCGCCTCGGGGTCGAGACAGCGCGCCATCATGGGCAGTTGCAGCAGGCTCGAGAGGGCGACCGGGATATCGACCGCGTCGGCCACGACCTCCTGGAACTGGATCATGAAGCCGCAATCGCTGGACAGGCCCTTGGCGCCCTCCTTCTCCAGGGCGCGGGCGGCGTCGACCACCGCCTGTTCCCAGCCCGCCTCGCCGCCCAGGCAGGCGTTCGTGGTCAGGCCCGGCACGGTCTTGTAGAGCACGGGATATTCGTAGCTGGTGGCGTTGCCGACATCGCCGGGCACGAAGGGCGCGCGGGCGTCGAGCAGCAGCAGTCCGACGCCATGGCCGTAGGAATAGGCCCCGGCCCGTTTGCGATAGGTTGGCATGGCGCGTCTCCTCCCCGCTTGCGGCGACCAGGAATGTTACTCGCGTTGGGGATACGAATCCAGGCCGCAGGGGGTTCAAAGCGGCGTCCGGGCGCAGTAGTCTCCGGCGATAGATCGCCCGCCCGCGCGGCCCTTCGGGGTCGCGTTTGCCGTTGAGGGGCGCAGCGACGGCGCAGCGCAGTATTCCTTGGAAGGGGACAGATCATGGCCGAGACGACCCACAACCTGAGCCTGGAGGAAATGGACAAGCAGTCCCTACTCCATCCTTCGACCTCCTTCGCGGATCACGCCAAGGGCACGCCGCGCATCGTCGAGACGGGCAAGGGCATCTTCATCAAGGATTCCAAGGGCACGGAGCTGATGGACGGCTTCGGCGGCCTCTATTGCGTCAATATCGGCTATGGCCGGGACGAGATGGCCGAGGCGATCTATGAGCAGGCCAAGAAGCTGGCCTACTACCATGTCTACGCCTCCCACTCGAACGAGCCGCTGATCCGCCTCGCCGACCGGGTCGTGCGCATGGCGCCGGCCAATATGCAGAAGGTCTATTTCGGGCTGTCCGGCTCCGACGCCAACGAAACCAATTCCAAGCTGCTCTGGTACTACAACAACCTGCGCGGCATGCCCGAGAAGAAGAAGATCATCTCGCGCCTGCGCGGCTATCACGGCTCGACCGTCTTCGCGGGCTCGCTGACCGGCCTGCCGCTGTTCCACAACCATTTCAATCTGCCGCTCGGCCCCGTGCTCCACGCCCGCACGGCGCATTACTACTGGGGCGCTGAGCCCGGCCAGACCGAGCGCGAGTTCAGCCAGCAGCTCGCCGCCGAACTCGACGCCATGATCGAGAAGGAAGGCCCCGAGACGGTCGCCGGCTTCATCGGCGAGCCGGTCATGGGCACGGGCGGTATCCTGCCCCCGCCCGAGGGCTATTGGGAGGAAATCCAGAAGGTCTGCCGCAAGCACGACGTCTCGATCATCGCCGACGAGGTGGTTTGCGGCTTCGGCCGGCTGGGCTCCAATTTTGGTTCGACCCACTACGATATCGAGCCGGATTTCATGGCCATCGCCAAGGGCCTGTCCTCGGCTTACCAGCCGATTTCGGGCTCGATCGTCTCCAAGCGGGTCTGCGACGTGATCCTGGAGAAATCGGCCGAGATCGGCCCGCTCGGCCACGGTTACACCTATTCCGGCCATCCGGTGGGCGCGGCGGCGGCCAACACCAATCTCGACATCATCGAGCGCGAGGATCTGAAGGGGAACGCCGCGCGCACCGGCGCCCATTTCCAGGCCAAGCTGCACGAGGTCTTCGACGACCATCCCCTGGTCGGCGAGGCGCGCGGCGTGGCCCTGCTCGGCGCCCTCGAATTCGTTGCGGACAAGGACGGCAATGAGCGCTTCGATCCGGGTCTCAAGGTCGGCGCGAAGGTTTCCGCCGCCTGCCTCAAGGAAGGGCTGATCGCGCGCGCCATGCCCGGCGGCGACATCCTGGGCTTCGCCCCGCCCCTGGTCATCACGCCTGCCGAGGTCGACGACATGATCGCGCGCACCAAGCGCGCGGTCGACGCCGTCGCCGACGAGTTGGTGCGCAGCGGCGACTGGAAGGGCTAGGTGCCCGACGCCATCAATCTCGGCGATCTCTATGCCGCCAGGCAGCGGATCGCCGGGGTCGTCCGGCGCACGCCGCTGGTGCCGGCCGAGGCGCTGTCGCCCCTGGCCGGGACGGCGGTCCATTACAAGCTGGATATCCTGCAGGCGACCGGCGCCTTCAAGACGCGGGGCGCGGCCAACAAGATCCTGTCCCTGCCCGACGAGGTCCGCGCGCGCGGCGTGACAACCGTCTCGACCGGCAATCACGGCCGCGCCGTCGCCTATGTCGCGCGGGCGGCGGGCTGCCGGGCGGTGGTCTGCCTGTCGGAACTGGTGCCCGAGAACAAGAAGGCG
>JABIRQ010000422.1 GCA_018699755.1 Rhodospirillaceae bacterium
AGCGCGAGACTTCCATCGAGGATCAGGTCCGCAATTGCTTGGCCTACGCTAAGCGCGAGGGCTGGGATGTCGTCACGCAATACGCCGACAGGGCAATGTCCGGCACGAAAACAGATCGGCCTGATTATCAAGCGATGCTCGCGAACGCCGAAGCGGGCCAATTTGAAGTGCTGATCGTGGACGACCTCGCCCGCCTCTCGCGGGACGATATCGAGGTCAGGACGTCCATCCGCCGGCTGCGGTTCCTAGGCATCCGACTGATCGGCGTCTCCGACGGCTTCGACAGCGATGCCAAGGGATACAAGATCCAGGCCGGTGTGCGCGGCCTGATGAACGAGCTGTATCTCGACGACCTGCGCGAGAAGACCCATCGCGGGCTTGCCGGCCGGGCCCACGAAGGCCTCAATACCGGCGGCCGCTGCTTCGGCTACCGGCACATCCCCATCGAAAGCGCGACCCGCAAGGACGAACTCGGCCGCCCCGAAGTCGAGGCCATGCGGCGCGAGGTGAACCCGGAGCAGGCGGAGTGGGTCCGGTATATCTTCGAGCGCTATGCGGACGGCCGCTCACCGCGCCAGATCGCCGACGAGCTTAACCGTGCCGGGGTAAAGAGCGCGCGGAAGCAACCGTGGTCCGGCGCCACCATCTATGGCGTGCCGGCCACGTCCACCGGCCTGCTCAACAACGAGCTTTACGTCGGCCGCTACGTCTGGAACCGCAGCCGGTGGGAGACGAACCCCGACACCGGTCGGCGGCGCAGGACCCTGCGACCCGAGAGCGAGTGGATTGCGACTGAGCAGCCCAAGCTCCGCATCGTCAGCGACGCGCTGTGGCAAAGGGTCAAGGCGCGACAGGCCGAGCAGCGCGAGCGCAGCGTCAACGTCCGGCGCGCCCTGCACAAGAATGCCCGCTCCGGCGCGGGCCCCAAGTACATCTTCTCCAGCGTCCTCAAGTGCGGGGTCTGCGGGGCCAACTACGCGATCATCGACGCCTATCGCTACGGCTGCTCGACCAACGTCAATCGCGGCCCCGCCGCCTGCTCCAACGGCGTCAGGGTGCCCCGCAAGGTGGTCGAGAGCGAACTGCTGGCCGCCCTCAAGAACCGCCTGTTCACGGCCGAGGGGATCAACCTGTTCAAGGCCG
Organism: Rhodospirillaceae bacterium; assembly: GCA_018699755.1. GTDB lineage: Bacteria > Pseudomonadota > Alphaproteobacteria > CADEGL01 > CADEGL01 > JABIRQ01. Next base: position 1,144 of record JABIRQ010000422.1, read on the forward strand.
AGGTCCGGCGCCTGCTGGCCGAGCGCCGGGCAGACCGCGGCCGGGATGCCAAGAAGGTCGAAGCCGAGCTGGCCCGGGTCGAGAAAGAGATCGCCAACATCGTGACTGCCATCAAGGCGGGTATCTTCACGCCGACGACCAAGGCCGCGCTGGAGAAGGCCGAGGCCGAGCGGACGCGCCTGGAGCGCGCGGCCGTGGGGCCGGCGCCGGGCCTAGAGAACATCGAGGAGATGCTGCCCCGCGCGGTCGATACCTACCGCGACCTGATCGAGAACTTTGAAGACGTCGTGATGAGCCGGGTCTCCGAGGCGCGCAACCAGATCAAGGCCCTGGTCGGGCGGGAGATACCGCTGCACCCGACCGAGGCAGGCGGGTTGGAGGCCGTGATCCAGGGCGACTACGCCGGGCTCCTGGCCGTGTCAGAACAAAGCCCCGGCGCCAAGGGCACCGGGGCTAAGTTAAGTCTGGTTGCGGGAGCCCGCAACCGACGTTGCTTGCAACTCATTGAGGCTCGTTTGTAAGGGCTCGTTTTTGAAAACTCGGATGCCGAGCGTCTGGCTCAACAGCTGAACCCAGATAAGGGGCGGGCCAGACCGCCGGAATTGGAATAGGCTTCGCGACAAAAGCGAAGCAGCAGCAAGGACAGACGGAGGCGCCCGAAATGGCATTGCGTTTTCTCCAACCCGAGAGCCTGAGGCCGACCGCAAGCACCTCTCAGGTCGTTGTCGGCGACGGGTGCCTGGTCGTCACGTCGGGTCAGGTGGCCTTGGACAGGGACAACAATCTCGTCGGTGCCGGCGACTTCGAAGCGCAGGCCGTCCAGGTGTTCGAGAATATCGGTCACGCCCTCGCCGCGGCCGGCGCGGATTTCGGACATGTCATCCGACTCGGCGCCTTCCTCGCGGATCGCAGCTACACGGACGACTATCGCAGTATCCGCACCCGTTACTTCAAACCGCCTTATCCGGCGTCGACGGCCGTCATCGCCGAACTCGTGCTGCCCGAGTTCCTGATCGAGATCGAGGCGACGGCCCTCATTCCCGCGTCTTAGCCTCTATGCCGCCATGCCCTTGGGCACAACCGGCGTCGGGACCGCCCGGATCGTCACGCTGTCGCCATCGGCGACGCCCAGGACCTTGCGCCCGAAATCGTCGAGACGCAGGACCCCCTCGGGGTGGTCCTCGGCGATCCGAACCCAGCCGCGCAACGGCGCGGGATTGGCACCGAGCATCTCGAGCAGATCGTCCTTCGCCACGCCGAGCGCATCCGCCATCGCGGGCGAGAGATCGACGACACGCCGCCGGCCGCGCGCGCCGATATAGGAATCCAGGGAATCGTCCGCCACCACACGGAAGCTGATCCGCATCGCCGCCAACTCCGCCCGTCGCGCGCTTGTGGCCTTCTCGTCCACCGTATCCGAGTCGGTGATGACGACGCCGTAACCGTCGCGCGCGCGCTCGCGACTGATATAACCACTGACCACGTCATCGAGGACCTTCTGCAGGTCGCGCCGCAGCGGATCTCCATATCCACCGCCACCGGCGGACCGCATGACGACGATATCGTTCTTGCGGATGGGATGACCCGTCACCTTGCCGGGAGTTTCGAACAGTCGCTCCTCGCCGTCGCGTATGACCGAAACGATATAGGGTGCGCCGCTGGATCCGCCCAGCACGCCGAAGGGTGGAATGACAGCCCGGTCGCTCAGCACGGAATAGCTGCCTTCGGGATCCATCAAGCGCACTTCCCTTCGCATCCCCAACCCGCCGCGACTTGCGCCCTCGCCGCCGGAATCCATGCGCAACTCGCATCGCTCGACGAGAATGGGCATCTCGTTCTCGATCGATTCGGCCGTCTGGATCGACGGCAAGTTGCCGAAATCGACATTGACCATCGCATTCGGTCCGTCATGTTCGAGGAAGCCGCCGTTTCCGCCCGCCGGCGCTTCGTAATAGACGTATTGCCGATTTCGACGCCGGTTGTAGCCGCCGATCGCGTTGGGAAAGGAGGTGCCGCAAAGGTCGCCCGAGACGAGATCCGGTATGATCTGAGAGAGGGCGCCGAGTGCGACCGACACAGCCCGCTTACGGACTTCGCCATGGGCGCCGGCCGGCGCGTCGTTGCGCACGTCCACGATCGACGCTTCGGGCGCCCGCAACTCGATCGGCCGGAAGGCGCCGTGGTTGACCGCTCCGCCCGGATCCAGGGTCGATTTGACGGCCACGAATACGCCGGCCCCCGTCACCGCGAGCGAGGAGTTGACGACACCGGGGACCTGCGGATTCGAACCCGCGAAATCGGCAATGATCTGATCGCCCGCCACGGTCAGCTTGATCCGCATCAAGACGGGATCAAGCTGTCCTTCGTTGAAGTATTCGAGATAGTCCTCGTAGTAGTAATCGCCGTCCGGCAGCTTCTCGATCTGCTCGCGCAACCGCCGCTCGGTGCGGTCCAGACTCAGCTTCACGCAATCGAGGACCGTGGCGGTGCCGTATTTTTCATACAGCTTGCGTATTCTCGATTCCGCGACCTTGCACGCCCCAATCGACGCGGTCAGGTCGCCCTCACGCTCCTCCGGCACACGCATGTTGGCCATCAGCAGGGTCATCGCCGCATGATTCGTTCGGCCGCCCTCGACGATCTTGATCGGCGGAATGCGCACGCCTTCCTGATAGATGTTCGTCGAAAGGCCCGAGTAACTGCCTGGCACCATGCCCCCGACATCGACCCAGTGCGCTCGCACCGCCGGGAAGATAATGAGCTTCCCTTGCTCGTCGAACACCGGGTAGATCAGCGTCACGTCGTTCAGATGGGTTCCGCCGCGATAGGGGTCGTTCAGCAAGAAGATATCGCCCGGCCCCATGTTGTCGCCGAAATCGTCGAGAGCGACGCGAACGCCCCAGGGCAACGGCAAGACATGCCCGGGATGATCCCAGGACTGGGCAACCATCTCCCCGTCCGAACCGAACAGCGCGCAGGAGAAATCGTCGAACTCGTAGATCACGGACGAATAGGAGGCGCGGATGATCGTCGCGCGCATCTCCCTGACGATCGCGATCAAGCCTTCGTTCACGACTTCCAGGGTGATCGGGTCCACCTGCGGGGCGGACGATGCGTTGGGATCGGTCGCCATCCCCTACCTCCGTTCCAGGAATAGATCGCCGAAGCCGAGCACATGAGCGCGCCAGCCGGGCGGGACAATCGTCGTCGAACCGCTTTCGTCGATGATCGCGGGTCCGTGGATCTCGGTTTCCAGCGGCAATTTCAAACGGTCGTAAACCGGCGTTTCCATAAACGAGCCGTCGAAATAGACCTCCCGCTGCGCAACCTCCGCATCTGACAAGGGACCCTGCACGGTCCAGGCCGGCAGGGTCGGCTTATCCACCCTGCCGATCGCCGCAACGCGGAAGTTCACGATCTCCGAAGCGCCGCCGCTCTTATGGCCGAAGCGGCGGTCATGGATGTCCTCGAAGGCCGCTTCGATCGCGGCCACGCTGTCGGTGCCCTCCGGAAGATCTACCTCAAGCTCCCAACTCTGCCCGAGATAGCGCATCCCGAGGGAGCGCCGCGTATAGATCGACGGCCCGTCGACGCCTTCCCCTTCGAGATTCGCCCGCCCTTCTTTCTCGATCTCCTGGAAAGTCTTGTCGATCTCCTCGAACTTTGCGCCGCGAGTCTGGATCGTGCGGGTCAGAACGTAGTCCTGGCGGATGTCCGAAATGAGGGAGCCGAAGGCGGCAAAGTTGCCCGGGCCCAACGGCACCACAAGGCGCGGAATCTCAAGCTCCTCGGCAATGAAGGCCGCATGCATCGGACCCGCGCCGCCATAGGCACAGAGCGCGAAGTCGCGCGGATCGAACCCCTTGGCAATCGATATCTGCTTGATCGCGCTGACCATGCGGGCGACCGCGATGCGAATGACCCCTTCGGAAAGTTGGTATTCGTTCAGGTTGAGCTGCTGCATGATCGGCTGCATGGCCTCGACCGATTTCGCCTTGTCCAGCGCGATGCGGCCGGCAAGCCGCGTGTCGGGGCTCAACCGATTGAGAACAAGGTTCGCATCGGTGACCGTCGGCTCTGTGCCGCCTTGACCGTAGCAGGCCGGGCCAGGCTCGGCGCCCGCGCTATGCGGTCCGACCATCAGGATATCGCCGGCATCGAGCCAGGCGATGCTGCCGCCGCCGGCGCCGACCGCGTTGATTTCGATCTGCGGCGTCCGGTTGGCATAGCCGGCGATGAACTGTTCGTTCGTCACCGGCACCTGGAGCGATTCGATCAGACAAACATCGGTGCTCGTTCCCCCCATGTCGCAGGTGATGAGATCCTCAAGCCCTGTCATGCCCCCCAGATGCACCGTGGCCGCGACACCGCCCGCAGGGCCTGAGAGGACGGTCGAGATCGGCAGACGGCGGGCCCGTTCGGCGGTCGACACGCCGCCGTTCGAGGTCATGATGAAAACCTCGCCGCGATAACCCTTCCCGGCGAGGCGGCTTTGCAGAGCATCGAGGTAGCGGTCCATCAGCGGACCGATATAGGCGTTCAGCGCGGTCGTGTTGAAGCGCTCGTACTCCCGGAACTGCGCAAGCACCTCGGACGAGCAGCAAACAGTGACGCCCGGGCATTCCTCGCGAACGATTTCGACGGCGCGGCGCTCGTGATCTGGATGGGCGTAACTGTGCAGGAAGCACACGGCGACGGCATCGTCCTCGGCAATGGGGAGGGCCCTGACGCTTTCGCGAAGCCCCGCCTCGTCCAACGGCACTCGGACCGAGCCGTCATAGATCAGACGCTCGCGGACCTCGACGGACCGGCTGCGCGGCACGATGGGCGGGGTCTTCAGGGTCTTGATGTTGTAAAGCACCGCTCGATTCGTCCGCGCGATCTCCAGGACGTCCCGGAAGCCTTCGGTCACGAGCAGCCAGACGCGCGCACCCTTGTGCTGCAAGATTGCGTTCGTGCCGATCGTGATGCCATGAACGAATCGACCCATATCCTCGAAGGCTGTCCCCAACCCTTCGACCGCATCGATCACGCCCTTCGTGGGATCGGACGGCGTCGAAGGCGCCTTCGCGTACGCGATCTGCTTGGCCTCGTCGTCATAGACGACGGCGTCCGTAAACGTGCCCCCAACATCAACCCCGACCCAAAGCATCTCGGCCTTTCTCCTTCGTCGTGAAATCGCGGTGGACGACTCTTCTCGTACAAGCCGTCATCGACCCAGATAGCTGCGCAAAACGTCAGGGTTGGTCGCCAGTTCGGCGCCGTCGGTCGAGAAGGCGATCTCGCCGTTCGCCAGAACGTAGGCGGTGTCGGCCAGGGCGCCGGCGACACCAACATTCTGTTCGACCAAGAGAATAGTCAGGCCTCGCTCATGAAGCCGCCGGATCGCGGCAACCATTTCCTGCACGATGCGCGGCGAGAGACCGGCCGACGGTTCGTCCATCAGCAGCATGCGCGGCTTGGCCATCAGCGCCCGGCAGATCGCCAGCATCTGCTGCTCCCCGCCGCTGAGACTCGACGCGCGCTGATCGCGTCTCTCGGCCAGAATGGGAAAGAGCGCGAACGCTTCCTCGATATCGGCCCGGATGCCGTCCTTGTCCTTCCGCGTGACGGCGCCGAGGTCGAGATTGTCGCGCACCGTCATACCGGGCCAGACATGGCGTCCCTGCGGCACCTGAACTAGGCCGCGCACCACGATGTCATGGGGGTGTCGGTCCTTGATCGACTCCCCGTCAAGCGCGAGCTCTCCGCCCCGTGGCTTCAACAACCCGCTCAGCGTATTGAGAATGGTCGTCTTGCCGGCGCCATTGCCGCCCATCAATGCGACGATCGAGCCCGTCGGCACCGAGAAACTCACGTCGCGCACGACCTCGGTCACGCCATACCAGACATTGAGGTTGCGAACGTCAAGCATCGAGCTCTCGCCCCAGATAAGCCTCGATAACCTCGGGGTTTTGCGTCACCTCGTCCGCCGTGCCCTCGGCGATCTTCCGCCCCGAACTCAGCACCGTGATCCGGTCGCAGACCCCCATCACCAACCGAATGACGTGCTCGATCATCACGATGGTCACCCCGCGCTCCTCGCGAATGCGCCGCAACAAGGCGTCGAGCTCGGAGACCCGCGTCATGCTGAGGCCAACCGCCGGCTCGTCGAGAAGCAGAACGCGCGGTTCCCGCACCAGGGCGCGCGCGATTTCAACGACCCGCTGCTGGCCGAAGGAAAGCTCTCCACCATCGCGATCCGCGAACTGCTGCATGCCGACGAAATCGAGCGCGCTCATAGCCTTCTCGGTCGCGTCCTCTTCCTCTCGCCAGACCGAGGGCAGACCGAAGGCGGCCGCCAGAGGGCTCGTGCCCATCCGGGCATGCAATCCGGTCATGACATTCTCGAGCACCGTCATTCCGGCGAAGAGCTGCGAGGTTTGGAAGGTCCGCGCCAGGCCGCGCGCGGCGATCCTGCTCGCCTTCAATCCGGAGATCACCTCGCCGTCCAGCAGGACCTCGCCGTCGGTCGGTTGGTTGACCCCCGTGATCGCATTGAGAAGCGTGGTCTTGCCCGCCCCGTTGGGCCCGATGACCCCGCGAATCTCGCCTTCCGGTACGTCGAGATCGACCCCGTCGAGAGCAACGAGTCCGCCGAAGGTCATCGACAGATTCCGCGTGACGAGCTTGCTCATCGCTTGCGCGGGATTCGCCGCAAGGGCTCGTCCCATCCTTTGATATGGCGCTTGATGAGAGACATGGCCCCGCCACGGAGGAAGAGGACCGTCAGCAGGATCATGCCTCCGAAGGCGATCTCCTGAAACTCCTTGAACGCGCGCAATGCCTCCTGAACCCAGATCAGCCCCACGGCGCCAATGACCGCGCCCCAGACCGAACCGATGCCGCCGACCACGACCATCGCGAACTGAGCGATGACCTGAAACAGATCGTAGCTTTCGGGCACGACGATCCCGAGCATGGCGGCGAAGAGGCCGCCCGCGACGCCGGCATAGAGAGCGCTGATCGCATAGGCGATCGTCTTGTATCGCGTCAGGTCGATGGCCAACGCCTCGGCTGCTACTTCGCTTTCTCGAATGGCCACGAAGGCGCGGCCGATCCGGGAACGAACCAGATTCCAAGTCAGCGCGACCACCGCCAACATGATCGCCATGGTGAGGTAGTAAAGCCCGTATTCGGCCGTGGAGGCGAGCACGCCAAAGTCCACAGGGTGCATTTGAATGCCCGCCGGCCCGCCCGTCACCGAATACCAGTGAAGAAAGACCCAGAGCGTGAACTGGGCGAAAGCCACGGTCGCGAGCGCGAGATAAAGGCCGGTCAGGCGCAGGGCCGGCAACGCCACCAACACGCCGACGATCATCGCGATCAGACCTCCCGCCGGCAGGCTCAGCCAATAGGGCAGGCCCAAAGTCACGCGAAGAACCGCGCAGCCATAGGCGCCAACGCCGAACAAGGCGGCATTCTGAAACGCCAGCATGCCCGTGTAACCGATCAGCAGATTGAGGCCGACGGTCAGGACGATATAGAGCATCGCCAGATTGCCGACGAACAGAAGATAGGGATTGGCGTGAAACGGCAGGGTCGCCAGAAACACGAGTCCCACCGCCATGACATTCCGCCGGGAAAAGATGGGGCCGAGCGTCATGGCCTAGGCGCGCCGGATGCCGTAGACGCCGAACAGGCCGGAAGGCCGGAACACCAGCACCACCATGATAATGATGAAGGACGACACCTCCTGAAGGCTGGTGGCGATATAGCCGCCCGCCAGGGCCTCGGTGATGCCGACGATGAAACCGCCCACCACCGCGCCCACCATGCTACCCAAACCACCGAGGATGGTCGCGGCGAAGGCTTTCAACAACAAAGTGAAACCGACATCCGGAGACAGCAGGGTCAGCGGCGCCATCAGCACGGCGGCCGCACCGGCGACGGCCGCGCCCGCGCCCCAGGTATAAGTATAGACCTGCTCGACCTTGATACCGACGAGATAGGCGGCGCGCGGATTCTCGGCCGTCGCCTGCATCATCTTCCCGGCCAGGGTCGAACGGAAGAAGATCGTGAACATGATCATGCAGGCGAGCGCGCCCGCCAGCACGATCAACTGCTGAGGCAGGATTGGGATTCCGGCGATCCAAAGCGGCGCCGGGTCGACGATCGGCTTGATGCTGAGATATTCGCCCTTGCCGCCCCAAAAGAAGCGGCCGATGCCCTTCATGAGGAAGGAGAAGCCGACCGTCGCCAGAACCATGGACAAGCCTGGCGCCTTGATCAGCGGACGATAGACGATCCGGTCCGATGCGACGCCGACGAAAAACGAACCGATGACGGCGAGCAGCATCGCGACGACGTAGTTCAAGCCGACGGTGACATGAAAGGTATAGGCGAAGAAGCCGCCCAACATGAACAGCTCGCCATGGGAGAAATTGATGTGCCCGGTGGAGCGGTAAACCAGCACCAGACCGATCGCAACCATGGCGTAGAGCGCGCCCGTCGTGATCCCGCTCGTCAGGAGAAATGGCAACACGTCGGATACCTCGCTCGAAACCGGGCCGGTTGCGCCGGACGCCCTATAGGGTGTCCGGCGCTCCGGTCGTCGGATCGACCGGCGAGACGCTGTCTACTGCGACAGATGCGTCTCGCCGACCTGAACCTGCTCGCCGTCCTTCAGCGCGAACCAAGCCATGGACTTGTAGCACTGGTGGTCCTCAGGCGTGCAGGCGATGGGCCCGGCATAGGTATCCGGGTCGGGCACCGAGGTCGTTGCCAGCACCTTGGCGATCTTTTCCCGAGTCAGGTCGCGGCCGGCATCCTCCAACGCCTTTACCATGAACTGACCGCTGGCGATGCCGAACATGTGCCAAACCATGAACTCGTCGTCGGGATAGTACTTGGCCACAGCGGCTTTCCACTTCTGCACATCCTCGGACGGATCCAGGGGCGATTTCGTCGGGAAAAGCGATTGGAACTTGGCAAGTGCGCCGTCGATCCCGATCGCGTCGTTAAGCCCCTTGATGTCGCCAATGGCGGAGCCACCCACGACGATCGGCTTGTAGCCGATCTTGTACATATCGCGCAGCAGAGCAGCAGCCGCCTTGGGAAAGAGCACCGTGATTATGGCATCGGCGCCCGCGGCCTGGAGCTGCAGCGCGACCGGCGTGGCGTCGGTCGCCTCCGGCGAAAGCTCTTCATCGGCCACAGGCTCCATGCCCTTGGCCTTGAAGGCATCCAACAACGGGGTGTAGCGGCTCTCGCCCCAGGCATCGTGCTGGGCGACGATGGCGATCTTCTTGGCGCCGAGATCGATAACGCGCTGAAGCTGGCCGGCGGTCTCCATCCAGCCCGCGAGCATGGTGGTGAAGATCATCGGATTCACCGGATCGGTCAGTTGCGGCGCGGTGGACGCGGTAATGACCCAGGGCACGCCTGCCTTCTCGATTTCCGGCTTGGCCGCCAAGCTGGCGTTGGAGCAGCCGCCGCCGTGGATCAGGAACACCTTGTGATCGTAGATCAGCTTCTTGACCGCCGGCACGGCCTGATCCGGCTTGCAGACGTCGTCCTCACGGACATAACGAAGCTTGCGGCCATGAATGCCGCCGGCTGCGTTGACCTCGTTGTAAACGGTTTCGACGCCGTCGTAGATCGTCTTGCCGTTCCGGAACAGCGGCCCGGTCAGCACGCCCAACGCGCCGATCAGGATCTCGTCGTCGGTCACGCCGATCACTTCCTGCGCCATCGCCTGGGGCGCGGCGAATGCCACGGCCAGGGCGAGGGCGGCTGACTTAAGCGTTCTAATACCCATACGCATCATGAAGTCCCTCCCTTGAAAAGAGATGTCACCAAGTCTTGCTCAATCCTGCGCCGGGTTGGCCTCATGGCGGCCCAGCATCCCTTTTCGTTCAACGCCCGCAAAACAAAGGCGAGCGTTTTTCCGCAAACGCGCGAATCCCTTCCTGATAGTCCTCGCTCTCCAACGCCTTGCGTCCCGCGGCAGCGATATCGTCCGCGCGGCGGTCAGCATCGCCGGCGGCGAGCGCATTCAAGATCAACTTGACCCCGGAAATGGTCAGCGGCGCATTGCCGGACATACGCGCCGAAAAACGGCGCGCGGCCCCCAGCGCCCCTTCGCCTTCGTCCGCCAAGCGGTCCACGAAGCCGATCGACGACGCCTGATCGGCGTCGAGCCGATCGCCCGAGAACAGAATATCCTTGGCTTTCGCCAGCCCGACGAGAGAGAGCAGGGTCTGGCATTCATGCCGATTGTAGACGATGCCGAGGCGCGCCGCGGGCACCGCGAAACTGGCCGTCCCGTCGGCAACGCGGAAATCGCAAGCCTGTGCAAGCCCAAAGCCGCCACCGATGCAATAGCCGGAAATCGCAGCGACCGTCGCCTTGGGCAGGCTCTCGATCGCCCGTCCGCAAAACTGAACAGCGGCCTCGTAGATCTCGCCATCCTCGGGCCCGCTGCGGACCTCCTTGAACTCGGAGATATCCGCCCCGGCGCAAAAGTAACCGCCAGCGCCAGTCAAGACGACCACGCGGGCCGCTTCGTCCCGTGCCAATTCATCGAACGCGGCGCCCAACCGGCGCCACATCGAAAGGGTAAGGGCGTTGCGCCGCTCCGGACGATTGATCGTCACGACCGGAACCGCGGGATCGCTCTTGTCGACGAGAATCAAACTGTCCGACATACATGACGCGCCTCCCTTTTCGCGCCAACCGCCATTCTTCGCCATTCCTCGCATGACTGCACGCAACGGCCAGCAGCCCCTCTTAAAACGTTTTCAGCGAAGTATCGGCCTGTTGAAAACCACACCTCTTGCATTAAGCTGATTTAAGTTGAATTCTGACTCAGCATTCATTTCTGTCAAGGTAGATTCCCATACGGGCGGTTTCAATGGGCAGTGCTTTAGAGGGAACACGTGTCGTCGACCTGACATCCCATCTCTCCGGGCCGTTCTGTACGATGTTGCTCGCGGACATGGGCGCCGATGTGATCAAGGTCGAGCGCAAGGGCCAGGGCGACGATTCGCGCCGCATGCCTCCGTTCGTCGAGGGGGAGAGCGCAGTCTTTCAGCAACTCAATAGAAACAAGCGCAGCATCGAACTCGACCTCAAGAACGGCGAAGACCTCGATGCATGCCAACGCTTGTGCGATCGCGCCGATGTCGTCGTGGAGAACTTCCGCCCCGGAACGGCGGCGCGCATCGGACTCGGCTACGATGCCCTTTCGTCGCGCAACCCGCGCCTCGTCTATTGCTCGATTTCAGGCTTTGGGCAAACCGGCCCCTATCACGAGCGCGGCGGATTCGACCTTATGGCGCAGGCGATGAGCGGGCTCATGTCGATCTGTGGTCCGTCCGATGGGCCGCCTTTCCGGCTACCCGTCCCGATCTCGGACCTTTGCGGCGGCATGTACGGCGCCCTGGGTATCCTCAACGCCCTCATCGCCCGGGAGCGCACGGGCCGCGGCCAAACCGTCGATACGTCGCTCTTCGAAGCCGCTCTTTCACTCGGCGTCTACGAAGCCGCCAGCTTTTCCACCAACGGACAACCTCCTGCAAAGCTGGGGCAAGCTCATCGCGGTTCGGCCCCATACCAAGTCTTCCGCACGGAAGACGGTTGGGTGACCGTGGGCGCCGCGACGCAGGGCCTTTGGGGAAAACTTTGCGACCTGCTCGGCGCGGAAGAGTTGCGCAACGACACGCGGTTTGCGGAAGTCGCCGGCCGCGTCGCACACAACACCGAACTGGCGGAGCGGCTGACGCCCTACTTTCAAGCCCGGAAAACGGCCGATTGGGAAGAGCTCTTCAACAAGGCCGGAATCCCTGTCGGCCCGGTGCGGACCTTTGACCAAGTGTTCACCGACGATCACACCCTGGCGCGCGAAATGTATGTCGGCCTCGACCATCCCAAATCCGGCCGCGTTCATGTCCTCGGGACACCCGTCAAACTTGGCGACACGCCGGGTGGGGTTCGGCGTCCGGCGCCGATGCTCGGAGAACACACGGTGGAAATCCTGGCCGAATGGAACGACAGCGGGCGCTAGATGCGTGGGTCGGTGAGCAAAACATCGGGGGCGACGGAAATGGCGGATACGCCCGGGGCCTCAGAGCAGGAAGAGCGTCGCCGCGGACGGCCGCGCCGGCGCGGGGCTTCGGAGCAGAAGAGCCGCGCGATCTTCGATGCCGCCGTGAAAGTGGTCGGCCGGTATGGCTACGCCGAGGCGAGCATCGCGCGCATCACGGCCCAGGCCAAGGTCGCCCAAGGCACCTTCTACCTCTACTACAAGTCCCGCCAGGACCTGCTCGACCAGCTTCTTCCCACCCTGGGCGGGGAGATGTTGGGCTTCATCCGCGAGCGGGTCAGCGGGGTCGAGGGGCTGCTCGAGCGCGAGGAACGGCGCCTTCGCGCGTTCTTCGCCTATCTCGACCGGCGGCCGGAATTCTATCGCATCCTGCACGAGGCCGAGACCTTCGCCCCCAAAGGGCACCGGCGGCACCACAAGATGATCGCGGAAGGCTATGTGCAAGCCCTGCACCGGGACTTCGAGCGGGCCGGCGCGCCCGCGCGCAGCCCCCAGGCGCTGGAAGCGACCGCCTATATCCTAATGGCCGCGCGCGACTATCTCAGCATGCGTTACGGCCATTGGAGCGGCCGGGGAGAACGTCTGCCCGAGGAGGTCGTGGAGACCTATATCCAGCTCGTGCGCGGCGGCTTGTTCGAGGCCGCCGGCGCGAGAACGCCATCGGAAATCCAATCAAAGACTACGGGAGGACAGTCATGAGCGAGGCCGCGATTCTGGTCGAGAAACAAGGCGCGATCGCCGTCCTGACGATCAACCGCCCCAAAACCCTCAACGCCTTGGACGTCCCGACGATCCTGGAATTGGAGCGAGCTTTCGGGAGCCTGGAAGAGGACGACGCCATCCGCGTGATCGTCTTCACCGGTGCGGGCGACCGGGCCTTCGTCGCCGGCGGCGATATCGCCGACCTCAACTCGCGCGAGGGCTTGACCCATTACCGGGAGTTCGCGGAAATCATTCACCGCGTCTTCCGCCGGATCGAACGTTGCGACAAACCGACGATCGCGGCCGTCAACGGTTGGGCTCTGGGTGGCGGAACCGAGCTACTGCTGGCGATAGACATGCGTATCCTGGCCGACAACGCCCGGCTGGGCCTGCCCGAGATCACCCTGGGCCTGTTCCCGGGCGCGGGCGGCACCCAGCGCATCATCCGCCAGGTTCCCCTGTGCCGGGCCAAGGAGATCATGTTCGCGGGCGAACCCATCGACGCCGAGACCGCGGTCGCCATCGGCTTGGCCAACCGCACGGTACCAAAAGCCGACCTGATGGCCGAGACCATGAAGCTGGCCGAGCGCATCGCGTCGATGTCGCCGCTGATTCTCAAGCTGCTCAAGCGCACCCTGAACGCGGGCGCGGATATGGGCCTCACAGCGGCCCTGCAGCACGAGCAGGCCATGGCCAGTCTGGTCTTCGATTCCGAAGATGCGCATGAGGGCTGTTCAGCCTTCCTGGAGAAGCGGCCGGCCCAGTTCAAGGGTTCCTGACACGCAAGCAGGGCAAACAGCATGAATTTCGAACTGGACGAATCACAGCGTCTGATCGCGGAAACGGCGCGACGTGTCGGTCAGGATTTTGGCTTGGACTACTGGCGCGAGAAGGACGAGGCCAAAGCCTACCCCTTCGAGATGTGGCAAGCCGTCTGCGATGCGGGCCTCTGCGGCGTCGCCCTGCCCGAAGAATACGGCGGATCGGCCCTCGGCATGATCGAGATGGCGGTCATCATCGAGAATCTGTCGGAAGGCGGCGGGGGCGGCACGGTCGGCCAACTCTTCATGAACAATCCGATCTTCGGCGGCGTGGCGATCGCCAAGTTCGGTTCGGATGCCATGAAACGCGAACTGCTGCCCAAGCTTTCCCAGGGCAAGATGCGTTTCGCCATGGCATTGACGGAACCGGACGCGGGAACGAATACGCCGGAGATCACGACCTTCGCCCGGCCCGACGGCAACGGCTGGCGCCTCGACGGCCGCAAGATCTGGATCACCGGCGTGCCTCAGGCGCATAAAATTCTGGTCATCGCCCGAACCACCAAACTCGACGCGGTCGAGCGCCGCACCCAGGGCATGACCATGTTTCTGGTCGACACGGAGCGCGAGGGCCTGACCCACCAGAGCATCGACAAGCTGGGCACCAACACCCAGCCGTCGAGCAACGTCTATTTCGACGACGTCCGGGTCGACCCGGAGGAGGTGATCGGCACGGTGGACAAGGGTTGGACCGAGCTTCTCGAAGTGCTGAACACCGAGCGCATCGTGACGACCGCGGCCTGCGTCGGCGCGGGCCGCTTGGCCCTGCGCCTCGCCGTGGACTACGCCGCCGAGCGCAAGGTGTTCCGGGGCGTGCCCATCGGCAGCTACCAGGGCCTGCAGTTCCCCCTCGCCCAATGCCACGCCGAACTGGAATGCGCCCGCCTCATGAACCTCAAGGCGGCCTGGCTGCACGACCAGGGCCTGCCCTACGGCAGCGA
>JABIRQ010000369.1 GCA_018699755.1 Rhodospirillaceae bacterium
GCCGCGCGGGTCCATCACGATAAGGGTCGCGCCGCGCTTGACCGCCTGCTTGAAATAGGTTGCCGCGACCGGGTGGTTCTCGGTCGGATTGGCGCCGATCACCACGATCACGTCGGAATGCTCGACCTGGGTGAAGGTCGCCGTCACCGCGCCCGAGCCGATGGTCTCCATGAGGGCTGCGACGGAGGAGGCGTGGCACAGGCGGGTGCAGTGGTCGACGTTGTTATGGCCGAAACCGGCGCGGATCAGCTTCTGGAAGAGATAGGCTTCCTCGTTCGAGCATTTGGCCGAGCCGAAACCGGCAATGGATTCGCCGCCATGGTCCTTCGTCAGGCGCTTGAAGCCGTTCGCGGCCGCGTCCAGGGCCTCGTCCCAGCTTGCTTCGCGGAAATGGGTCCAGGGGTTGGCCGGATCGATCTCGGGATCGACGGATTTGGGCGCGTCCTCGCGCCGGATCATCGGCTTGGTCAGGCGATGGCGGTGGGTGATGTAGTCGAAACCGAAGCGCCCCTTGACGCAGAGCCGGTTGCGGTTGGCCGGGCCGTCCGCGCCGGTGACGTAGCGGATGCCGTCGTCGCGGATGTGATAGACGATCTGGCAGCCGACCCCGCAATAGGGGCAGACGCTTTGCACCTCGCGGTCCGTCGTGGTGTCGCCGATCCCGTGCTCGTCCATCAGGGTCGCGGGCATCAGGGCGCCCGTGGGGCAAGCCTGCACGCATTCGCCGCAGGCGACGCAGGTGCTGTCGCCCATGGGATCGTCCTGGTCGAAGACGATCTTCGGCTCCGCCCCGCGATAGGCCATGCCGATGACATCGTTGACCTGAACCTCGCGACAGGCGCGGACGCAGAGGTTGCATTGGATGCAGGCGTCCAGATGAACCGCCATCGCGGGGTGTGAGGGGTCGGGCGCTGGCGTGGCGGGGCGCGAGGGCAGGCGGCTGTCGGCGATGCCGATGCGATCGGCCCAGCGCCAGAGGCTGGAATCGGCGTCGCGCGCTGCCGGCCGCTTCGGCTGATCGGCCAGCAGCAGCTCGAAGACCATGCGGCGCGAGGCCTTGGCCCGCTCGGATGCGGTCGTCACCACCATGCCGTCGCGCGGGGGGCGGATGCAGGAGGCGGCGAGCACCCGCTCGCCCTCGATCTCGACCACGCAGGCGCGGCAATTGCCGTCGGCCCGGTAACCCGGCTCGGGCAGGTGGCAGAGATGCGGAATCTCGACGCCCTCGCGCTGCGCGACCTGCCAGATCGTCTCGCCGGGCGCGGCCTCGACCTCGGCCCCGTCCAGGGTGAATTTGATAGCCTTCGTCATCGATTTATTCTCTGCCTCTGCCCTTGCCCGGGCCCGCGATCTCGTCGGGGAAGAATTTCAACACGGCGTTGACCGGATTGGCCGCCGCTTGGCCCAGGCCGCAGATCGAGGCGTCGGCCATGGTTCGGCCCAATTCCTTGAGCAGGGCGGTGTCCCAGACGCCGTCGCTCATCAGCTTGACGGCCTTCTCGGTGCCGACCCGGCAAGGGGTGCATTGGCCGCAACTCTCGTCCTCGAAGAAGCGCATGAGGTTGAGGGTGACGGCGCGCATGTCGTCCTTGTCGGAGAGCACGACGACGGCGTGGGAGCCGACGAAGCAGCCATGTTCCTCCAATTTGCCGAACTCGAGGGGCAGGTCGCCCATGCTGGCGGGCAGGATCCCGCCCGATGCGCCGCCGGGCAGGTAACCTTTGAAAGCATGGCCCTCGGCCATGCCGCCGCAATATTCGTCGATCAACTCGCGGATCGTAATGCCGGCCGGGGCGAGTTTCGCGCCCGGCTCTCTCACCCGGCCGGAAACGGAGAAGCTGCGCAGGCCCTTGCCGCCGTTGCGGCCGTGATCGGCGAAGCTGTCCGGCCCCTTGGCAAAGATTTCCGGCAGCCAGTAGAGGGTCTCGACGTTGTTCACCAGGGTTGGCCGGTCGAAGATCCCGATCTGGGCGACGAAGGGTGGGCGGTGCCGGGGCAGGCCGCGCTTGCCCTCGATGCTTTCGAGCATCGCGGATTCCTCGCCGCAGATATAAGCGCCCGCGCCCCGGCGCAGATGGATCTCGGTGTGGCGGGTCAGGCCAGCCGTCTTCGCCGCGGCGATTTCTTTCAGGAGGATTTCGCGAATCTGCGGATATTCGTCGCGCAGATAGACGAAGACCTCGTCGGCCTCCACCGCCCAGGCGGCGATCAGCA
>JABIRQ010000424.1 GCA_018699755.1 Rhodospirillaceae bacterium
CGACACGATGCGTTGGATGCAGGCCGAGACCCTGCGCCGGGGCGCGGACAAGGCGCCCTTCATGATGGTGCGCTCGGGCCGGGGGGCGATCTCCAGCCTCTATCTCGGTCCGACCGGGCGGCGGCCGAAACGGGGCGACGTCATGCTGATCGACGCGGGCTGCGTCTATGACGGCTATTCCTGCGATTTCGACCGCCTGTTCTCCTTCGGCCCGCCCTCGGACGAGGTGAAGCGCGCCCATGACGCGCTGTGGCTGGCGACCGAGGCGGGCCTTGCTGCCGCGCGCCCGGGCAACACGGCTGAGGCCGTGTTCCTGGCCCAAGCCAAAGCGCTGGAGGAGGCCGGTTGGGGCCGCCCCAAGATGGGCCGCTTCGGCCACGGCCTGGGCCGCACCATCACCGAGCCGCCGTCCAACAAGCTCGGCGACAGAACCAAACTGCGGCCCGGCATGGTGCTCACCATCGAGCCCGGCGTCTCCCTCGGCCCGGAGCGCATGCTCGTCCATGAGGAGAATATCGCGATCACCGAGGATGGCTGCCGGTTGCTGACCCGGCGGGCCCGGCGGCGCATGGCGGTGATCGAGGTTTAGCGGTTCGGCCAAGCCTCATACTTCGACAGTCTCAGCATGAGGCAAACGTTCGCGTCCTCACCTTGAGCCTGTCGAAGGGTGGGGATTCGGCGCGATGCGATTGGGTGTCTACCCCTTGCCCTTCCAACCCCGCACGATGCGGGCGACCGCATCGGCGCAGACTTGGCAGCCGAGGACGATGTCGTCCTCCGCCGTGTCCTCGGCGAAGTCGTGGCTGATCCCGTCGATCGAGGGCACGAAGAGCATCGAGACGGGGATTTCGTCGCCGATGATCATGGCGTCGTGGCCCGCGCCGCTGGGCATGTGAATCCAGTCGCCCGGCGCATCCTGCTCGGCGGCCGCGGCGATATGCGCCTGCAGGCTATCGTCCATCGGGGTCGGGGTGATCTTCTCGCCCTTCGGCTCGACAGATATCGCGACCGGGCCGGCGGCGTTCGCCTCCTCGACCAGGGCGCGGAAGGCCATCTCGAACCGGTCCATGCGGGCGTCGTCCGGGTCGCGGAACTGGAGGAACATGTCGGCGAAGCCGGGCACGATGCTATGGCTGCCCGGATGCAGGGCGATGCGGCCCATGGTCCAGACCGTGCGTTCGCCCTTGATCGCCTCGAAGGTCTCGTCGATCCGATAGGCCAGCCTGATCAGGGCCATGCCGGCATCCTTGCGGATCGGCATGGGCGTGGTGCCGGCGTGATTCTGCGCGCCCTCGAAGGTCAGGCGGAAGGTGCGGATGCCGACGATGGCGGTGACCACGCCGATGCGCTTGCCGCTGTTTTCCAGAAGGCCGCCCTGCTCGATATGGGCTTCCAGATAACCCGGGTTGCGCTTGGGATCGAGGCGGTTGCGCGCCCGCCCGGCATAGCCCGCCGCGGCAAGGGACTCGGCCATGCCCCGGCCATTTACGTCCTTGGCCCGGGCGATCTCGTCGTCGCTCACCTGGCCCAGGAAGGAGCGGCTGCCCATGCAGATGCCGAAGGTGCCTTCCTCGTCCATCCAGGAGGCGACGTCGACGGCCAGATCGGCCGTGTCCGGGTCTTCGCTCAGGGCGCGGGCGACCTCCAGCCCGTAGATCACCCCCATCGCCCCGTCGAGCCAGCCGCCCTCGGGCTGGGTGTCGGTGTGCGAGCCCATCAGCAGCGCGGGGCCGGGATTGGGCGAGCGGCCGATGACGTTGCCGATGCCGTCGATCTCCGCTTTGAGCCCGGCCTGCTGCATCCGGTCGAGCAGCCAGGCACGCGATTCCACGTCGATCCCGGTGAGCGAGGTGCGCACCACCCCGTTGCCGGAGGCGCCATAGGCGCGCAGGGTCTTGAGGTCGTCTAGCAGCCGTAGGCCGTCGATCTTCGGCATTCTCGCCTCCCCATTCGTTTCCGGCAGCCTATCATCGGAATCGCGCCAGGGGCGAGACGGCGTGGCGTGACCGCGTCGTCGGGCTCGGCTAGAGTCGCGGCAAATAGGGGATGGGAGGCAGGAATGGCGGAATTCGATCTGGTGGTGCGCGGCGGCACGGTGGTCACGGCGGCCGACAAGGCGCGCTGCGACGTGGGCATCCGGGACGGGCGGGTCGTCGCCCTGGCCGAGGGCCTGGCCAAGGGCAAGCGCGAGATCGACGCGAGCGACCGGCTGGTCCTGCCCGGCGGCATCGACGCCCATGTCCATATCGAGCAGAAGGGCAGCTACGGCATCACCAGCTCGGACGATTTCTTCACCGGCACCCGCTCGGCCCTGTTCGGCGGCAACACGACGGTCATGCCCTTCGCCGCCCAGCACAAGGGCCAGGGTCTGCGCGAAGTGGTCGAAGCCTATCGCGATCTGGCGACCCCCAAGGCGGTTTGCGACTACGCCTTCCACCTGATCGTCTCTGACCCGACCGAACAGGTTTTGGGTCAGGAACTGCCGGCGCTCATCAAGGACGGATTCACCAGTTTCAAGGTCTTCATGACCTACGACCTGATGAAGCTCGACGACGGCCAGATGCTCGACGTGCTGTCCGTCGCCCGGCGCGAGGGCGCCTTGGTCATGGTCCATGCCGAGAATCACGAGGTGATCAAATGGATCACCAAGCGCCTGCTCGACAGGGGCCACCGGGCGCCGAAATACCACGCGGTCAGCCATGCCCGGCTGGCCGAGGGCGAGGCGACCCACCGGGCCATCGTGCTGTCCGAGCTGATGGATACGCCCATGTTGATCGTCCATGTCTCGGCCGAACTGGCGATGAACGCGATCCGCGATGCCCAGACCCGCGGCCTCAAGGTCTATGGCGAGACCTGCCCGCAATATCTTTTCCTGACGGCCCAGGACATCGACAAGCCGGGGTTGGAAGGCGCGAAATTCTGCTGCAGCCCGCCGCCGCGCGACGAGGCTTCGCAGGAGGCCATGTGGCGCGGGCTGGAGAACGGCACTTTCCAGCTTTTCTCCTCCGACCACGCGCCTTACCGCTTCGACGAGACGGCCAAGCTCAGCAAGGGGCCGAACGCCCATTTCCGCGAGATTCCGCCGGGGATGCCGGGGGTCGAGGCGCGGGCGGCGCTGCTGTTCAGCGAGGGGGTGCGGACCGGGCGCATCGATATCCACCGTTTCGTCGAACTCAACTCGACCAACGCCGCGAAGATTTACGGCCTGTTCCCGCGCAAGGGCACGATCGCGGTCGGCTCCGATGCCGATATCGCGATCTGGGAGCCCGATCTGGAGCGCACGATCACCTGGGACGATCTGCACGACAATGTCGGCTACACCCCCTACGAGGGAAAGAAGGTGACCGGCTGGCCGACCATCGTGATCCGCCGGGGCGAGGTCGTGGTCGAAGGCGGCGAGCTGCATGCCGAGCGCGGCAGCGGCGCCTTCCTGCCTTGCGAAACGCCGGAACCGGCGCGCCCGCGCGGC
>JABIRQ010000250.1 GCA_018699755.1 Rhodospirillaceae bacterium
GATCGAGCACCGGTTGGATCACGAAGACGGCGATCAAGAACGGAAGGAAGAAGCCAAGCGCGACCACCGCCATCAGCGACTCCACCACCAGCATATAGCCCGCGACGCTGACCACGATGCCCGCCTGGAGGAAAGGAAACGCGATGCTCTCGGAGACGAAGCCGCCGATCTTTTCGGCCTCGGCCGTGATGATCGACTGCTTGGTGCCGTCATCGGCCTCGACGTGGAACATCTTGCTCTGCGCCATGCGCAGGCGCAGCAGGCGCGTCACCCCTTCGCGCACCCGATCGACATGGACGTTGCGGATGTATTTCAGGCAGCCCTGCACCAGCACGACGCCGAAATAGAGGCCGCCGAGGAAGAGCAGATCGCCCATCCGCACGCCGTCGACCGCGCCGTCGACGATGCGGCGCTGCAACTCGAGCGGCGCGAGGGTCAGAGGAAAAAGCAGCAAGGTCAGAAGGCAAAGCCAGACCTGCTGGCGCCCGCTGACCTTCCAGACATAGGCGTAGAGGCGGCCGGGCATCTTCGGCAAGGGACGGTCGCGCATCGGCTGCAAGCCCGTCCCGTAGAGCCCCGTCAACAACGTGCTCACGCTCATCGCTCTCTCCCGCGTCTAGTCGGGTCTCGCCAAAGCGGCCAAGGGCGCGCGGCAAGCGCCGGTCCCGGCCCTCCCCGCCCTGCCGTCGTCGCGGCCAAACGCGGCGGCGCGCCGCGACGCGCCCGGCTCGGCCAGCAGGCCGGCGAGGCGGGCCTGCAATTCGGTGGCGCGAATCGCCGTCGCATAGCGCTCTTTCCGCAAGGCATGACGATAAAGCGCCTCGAGCCGGGCCATGGCCAAGTCCCTGTCGTAATTGAAGTCGCGGCGGAAATCGCCGCGCAGTTCGGCGAGTCTTCGCCGAATCTTGTCATTTCTTAGCATCCGGCTGGCCTGGGACGGAGCCGAACGGGGCGAGTAGCCGGCGATGACCGCCGACCGGGTGCCGTCGCCGGTCAGCATGTAGTGGCGGCAGAACTTCTCCTGCCGCCCAGGGAGTTCGAGTTCGGACATTGCGGTGCTCGGTCGTTGAGGAAAGTTAGCTATACTAACATATCGAGCTCGTATCGCTAAGTGATACTTTCTGTATTTTTCATGCAAAGACTGGATGCCTCGGGCTTGCGCCGGGGCATAAAGAATCGGGGGTGTGTGGAAAACCCGTCAGCCGTAGCGCGAGAGTTCCAAGCCCTCCATATCCATCTCGGGCGTCCTGCCCAGGACGATATCGGCGACGGCTTCGGCGCAGGAACAGGCCTCGGTCCAGCCGGCGGCGCCGTGGCCGACATTGAGGAACAGGTTGTCGTGGCGGGAGCGGCCCAGGATGGGCGGGCCGTCTGGAGTCACCGGCCGGAGACAAGCGTAATATTCGGGCTTGTCGTAGTCGGCGCCGTCGGGGAAAAGATCGCGCGCGACCTTGAAGACCCCCCGGAAATCCTTGTCCTTGTAGGTCTTGTCGTAGCCCGCGAATTCGGCCTTGCCGCCGACCCGCAGCCGATCGCCCAGATGGGCGAAGGCGACGAGGTTGTCTTCCTCGATGATGCCGGTGCGGGGCACGCCCTTATGGTCGCCGATGGGCACGGAGACCGTGTAACCCTTGATCGGCCAGATCGGCAGGGAGAGGCCGATGGTGCGGCCGATCGCCGGGGCTTCGGGGCCCAGCGCCATGACATAGACGTCGCCCTTCACCTCGCCCTTGTCGGTGACCACGACCTCGACCCTGCCGCCGCTCGCCTTCAGGGACCGGATCGTGGCGCCATACCGGAACTCGGCGCCCTTCTCAATCAGGCGCTGGGCCATGTTCTGGGTGAAGATCAGGGCGTCGCCCGCGCCGTCATTGGGTGAGAAGAACCCGCCCGCGATTTTGTCCCGGGTGGCACCCAGGGCGGGCTCAATCTCGGCGCAGCGGTCCCGGTCGACCTGCTCGAGTTCAAGGCCGTGCTCGGCCAGCAGGGTCCAGCTCGATCCGTAGGTGTCCAGGCTGTGCTGTCTGCGGAACAGATAGAGGATGCCGTCGTCGTTGGCGTCGTAGGCGATATCGGCCTCTTCGCGCAGCTCGCGCAGCTTGTCCACGCCGCGCATCATCACCCGCAGGATGCGCAGGGTGTTGGCGCGGTAGCGGGGCGCCGTGCAGTTGGCGAGGAACTTGAGGTTCCAGGCCAGGAAACGCGGATCCACGGAGGGCCGGAAGCGCAGGGCCGGATCGTCCTGGAACAGGGACTTGATCAAAGTCTTGAAGGCGCCAGGGCTGGCCCAGGCCTGGGAATGGCCGGGGGCGAGCAGCGCGCCGTTCTGGAAACTGGTCTCGAGCCCGCAGGCCTCGTTGCGCTCGATCACCGTGACCTCATGGCCCTCGCGCTGGAGATACCAGGCCGTCGTCACCCCGATAACGCCGCCGCCCATGATGACGATCTTCATGGCTTTCTCCCCCTCTTTCCGGTCGGGCCGATCGGTCCGGACCCTAGCACGTCGGGCGAACCGGAAAAATCGCCGGCATGATCCAGCGATCCGGTCATGGGTCAAGGCGGTCGCGCCATGCCGCGTCGACACTGCGCCCGACCTTCGCGAACAGGAGAAACGACCCGGCGACGAACTCGACCGGATCGGTGGCGAGCGCGAGGAACGCGTCGGCATTCTCCGGACGCGCTACTGCGCCGCCGCCAAGGAAGAGGCCGAAAAGCAGGTCAAGGACTGGGAGAGCCGGCAATAGGCAGCATTCCAGAGCGGCCTGACCACCCCATTCGCCGGGTCCAGTTTGACGGACCCACGTTGACAGGCTTCCGGCCCGCTCTAGGATTGGCCGGCGCCGAGACCCGGCGCGGGCCTTTTCCGTTCGGGAGCCATGGCGAAAACCCTCACCGCCTCTATCGCTTTGGGCGATGTACCGGGCCTGCTCGCGCCGGGCATGACCGTCTATGTCCAACCGGGGGCGAGCGAGCCCACCGCCCTGCTCGACGCGATTGCCGCCGCGCCCGATTGCGCGGCCGGCGTGACCTTCGTCCAGCCGACGGTGCCCGGGGTCAACCGCCGCGACCTGGCGGCCCTGCATCCCGACGCCCGGCAGGTCACCTTCTTCCTGCCGCGCGACCTGGCCGAGAGCCATGCGGCGGGGCGGATCGACCTGCTACCCCTGCATTATTTCGACGCCCATGCCTGGGTCGCCGCGCGGCGCTTCGACTTGGCCTTGATCCGGGTCGCGCCGCCGGACGCGAACGGCAAATGCAGCCTGGGGGTCGAGGCGGCTTTCACCCCCGACGCGGTCCTGGGGGCGGCGAAAGTGGTGGCGGCGCTGGATTCCAACGTGCCGGCCCCGCCGGGCGCGCCGGTGCTGGATATCGCGGATATCGATCTAACCGTGGAGACGGACGACCCGCTGCTGGAAATGGCGGCGGCGGAGCCGGACGAAACCCTGCGCGCCCTGGGCACCAATGTCGCCCAACTGGTGGCCGACGGCGACACGATCGAGATGGGCATCGGCACGGCCCCGGCGGCGATCCTGGCCGCCCTATCCCGGCATAGCGATCTCGGCATCCATACCGGCCTGCTGTCCGATTCGGGGATCGCGCTGATCGAGGCCGGGGTGGCGACCGGCGCCAAGAAAAATATCGACCGGGGCCGCGCGGTCACGGGCCTGGCCATCGGAACCGAACGGCTTTACCGCTATCTCGCCGCCGGGGGAGACGGCATCGACCTGCGCCCGGTTTCCTACACTCACGACCCCGAGGTGCTGGGCCGGATCGAGAATTTCCGGGCGATCAACACGGTGATCGAGATCGACCTGTTCGGCCAGGGCAACGGCGAGACGATCCGGGGCAAGCAAGTCAGCGGCACCGGCGGGCTGGCCGATTTCGTGCGCGCCGCGCGGC
>JABIRQ010000365.1 GCA_018699755.1 Rhodospirillaceae bacterium
CACAAGGGGTGCTTCGGCCGCCGCCCGGAAGGAGGTCGCGGGGGCGGGGAGGGAGATCGGATCGCGCGGATGCTGGCCGCATTGAGCGTCGAGCATCAGGGCCGTGTCGCGCACGGTGCGGCCCATCGGCCCTTCCACGCTCAAGCTCGCGAAGGGGGTCGCCGAAGGCGCGCGGGCGACCCGGCCTGGGCTGGGCCGCAGGCCGACGACCGAGCAGAAGCTGGCCGGGGTGCGCAGGCTGCCGCCCAGATCCGATCCGCTGGCCAGCCAGACCTCGCCGGTCGCCAGGGCCACGGCCGCGCCGCCGGAGGAGCCGCCGCAGGTCAGCGCCGTGTTCCAGGGGTTGAGAGTCTTGCCGAAGACCTCGTTGAAGGTGTTGGCGCCCGCCCCGAATTCCGGCGTGTTGGATTTGGCGACGACGACGGCGCCGTTCCGCTCCAGGGTCTCGACCGTCACGTTTGAGGCTTTGGGCACGTTGTCGGCGAAGATCGGCGAGCCGAAGGTCGTGCGCACCCCCGCGACCTCGGTCAGGTCCTTGATCGCAACCGGCAGGCCGGCGAGCCAGCCCGGCCCGGCATCCGCCGGCGCGCCGTCGGCCATCAGCTGCTTGGCCCTGTCCCTCGCCCGGTCGAAACAGAGGGTCGGCAGGGCGTTGACCGCCGGCTCGACCTCGGCGATCCGCGCCTCGGCCGCGTCGATCAGCTCGAGCGGCGTGATCTCCTTCGCCTTCAGGCGGTCCACCGCCTCGGCGGCGCTCATCCTCGTCAATTCGTTCAGTGGCATGACGGTCTCGTTTCCCCCATCTTTCCAGGTCTTGAAGCCTAGTCCTTGACGGCGATTGCCTCGATCTCGGTCAGCATGTCCTTATAGGCGAGGTAGTTCAGCGGCACCCCGGTCGAGGCCGGACCCGGCTTGGAATAATAGGACGAGCGCACATCGACATTGCTGTGCAGGTCGGCCGGATCGTCGGTTCCGGCGTAAAAGCTGTTCTGCTTCACGACATCGCCGAAATCCGCGCCGAAGCCGGCCAGGACGCGGCCGATATTGTCCATCGCGCGCCCGGTCTGCGGCCCCATCCGGCCTGGATCGATCACCGCGCCCTTGGGGTCGAGCGAAACCTGGCCACCGACGAAGATCTTGGAGCGGCATTTCAGGCCATGCTTGTAGGGCAGGTGGATGGGCCAGTCCCAATGGTCCTCCGGCCAGACATGCTCGCGCGGCAGGCGCGATCCGTCTTCGCCCCGCATCGCCCAGAGATCGAAGCGGAAGGCCGAGCCCAGGGGGTGCAGGTGGTGGACCGGCAGGCCGGTCGCGGTCGGGCCCGGCTCGTCGAAATAGCTCGCCCGGACCCGCGCGCTGCGCTCCCACTCCTCGGCCGTGCCTTCGCCCTTGTAATAGGCGTTGAACTTGACGGCATCGTTCATGTCCGCATCCAGGGCGCCCAGGATGCGCGCGGTGGCGTCCAGGCAGACTTTGCTCTGCGCCACCGAATCGCCGGGATGCAGAAGCTTGCCCGCTGCGTCGCGGGCGTCCTGGCCGCTGGTGAAGACCATCTCGCCGCAGCGGATGCCGTGGACGAAGGGGCCGCCGAGCGGCATCAAGCCTTCGAGTTCGGCGCTGCGCCGCGCCATGGCCCGGTCCGGGGCCTTCACGCCGTAGCCGTCGATCTCGACCATCATCCCGGGATAGCCGAGATTGGGCAGCGGCACGAAGGTAACGGCCAGTTCCGCCTCGCCGCGGATCATCTCGCCCAACCGGGCCCGGTAGGCGTCCTCGTCCACGCCGCCGTCCGTCTTGTAGAAGACGACCAGCTTGGTCAGGTCGGGCATGCCGGCACCCAGGTCGGCCAGCACCGTGCGGATATGGCCGAGGGCGATGTCGCTCTGGGTTTCGAGATCGCCGGCATGCTGGACGATCCCGTCGCCCTTCATGTCGACCTGGCCCGACAGGGCGATCAGGTCGTCATGCCACACGCCCTTTGTGTAGGGCACCGGAATCTTGAGCGTCCATTGCCCGCTCGGATCGGCATATCTGCGCGCCATGATCGGCAACCCTCCCCAGCGGCTCCGTTACGGTTCGGCGCGACGGTAGCCCAAGCCCGCGCCGACCGCTACAGACGCCGCCGCCGGCATGGGGGTAGGATGACCCTTGATTTCGGCCAGAAAGGGGACGGACCCATGTTCGCACGCTTGAACTACGTCGATATCTCGACCGAGGGCATGGCGGAGGTGAAGAAGCTGTGGCGCGCCGGGGTCGGCGGCTACGACGGCCTGGCCAAGGGCTATTTCCTGATCGACGGGGCGGGGCCTCATACCCTTTCCGTCGTCGTCTTCGAGAGCGAGGCGGCGATGATGGCCAACGAATCGGGCCAGTTGAAAAGCGTGGTCGCCAAGGTCGGCGCCCATCGGCTCACCGAGCCCGATCTGCATTTCATGGACGTGATGGCTGAGGTGCAGCCCGGCACGACGGGCGATATCGCCTATGCCAGGGTGGCCCATGTCACTATCAAGCCCGAGCGGCTGGACGAGGTCGCCGCCGGCTGGCCCAAGGACGTCGCCTCCTACCGCTCCGAGGAGGGCTTTCGCGGCGCGCTGCTTTGTTCCGTGCGAAAGACGGGTCTCACCGCCTCTGTCTCCCTCTGGCGCGACCGGGCGGATACCGAGGCGAACGAGAAGAGCGGCGCGTTCATGGCCACCGTCGATCCCTATGCCGAGATGATCGCCGTGCCGCCGACCCGCTCCTACTGGAATGTCGGGGTCGTGGTCTAAAAGTAGCGATATGCGCTATAGTGATATGTAAGTCCGCGTAACCATTGCGTGTTGCGCGACGCAACGAGGCGGGTAGCGGGTTTATGGGCTCACGGCTTCGACGCCTGGGGCAGCGGGTGGCGCTTCATCACGTTCTTTTCTTCGGCTTCACATTGATGGCCGCGGTGCCGGTCGCCCTGCTCGGGGCCTGGGTGCAGCAATCCGCCTTGGAAAAGGAAATCGCGTCGGTCCGCGACATGCACCGGCAGGTTGCGGACAATATCGTCCTGGCCCTGTCCAATTACGTCCATGACGCGGACGCGGCCTTCCGCATGTCGATCGCTGCCCTGCAGCGGGGGAGCTGGCAGCCCGAGGTCGTTAGCCTGTTGGACGCGATGCATTTCAAGCATGTCTGTCTCATCGGGGCGGACGGCACGATTATCGAATGGCTGCCCGTTCACTCCGATCAGGCGAGCTCGGCTTTGTCGCCGGCGACGATGTCGGCGCTCGCTCCCCTGATCCCGGAGGCCCAGGCGAGCATGGGCACCGTCCGTTTCTCCAACGTGATGCCGGATTCGGCCGGCGATCCGACGATCCACATGTTGATCGCCAATCCGGACGGCACGATTTCCCTGGCGGCGCTCTCCACCGCATTCTTTGTCGAGTTGCAGCAGTCGGTCGCCTTCGGCAAGGGCGGCCATGCCGCGATCGTGGACCGGACGGGGCACGTCATTGCTCATCCCAACGGACAATGGCGGGACGAGATCAAGGACATCTCCAAGGTCGCGCCCGTGCAGGCGATGATGCGCGGTGAAAGTGGCGTTTCGATCTTCTATTCGCCGGCGGCCAAGAAGGACATGATCGCCGGTTTCACGGTCGTGCCCGCCGTCGGTTGGGGGGCCATGGTGCCCCAGCCCATGGAGAATCTGATCGGGCGCGCCTCGGACGTGCAATTCGCCGCCGCGGGCATCATCCTGCTCGGCATCGTCGTCGTCGCCTTCATCAGTTGGTGGCTGGCGGGCTATCTCTCAGGGCCCATCCGCGCCGTGGTCGAGGCGAGTCATGCCAATGCGCGCGGACGGTTCGATGTCAAGGCGCCTCGCCCTCGAGGCCCCGCGCCCCGCGAGCTGGCCGAACTGGTGAATGCCTTCAACGGCATGGTCGACGAAGTCGGCCGCAAGAACACCGACCTCGCCGATGCCCGCGACCGCGCCGAGGCCGCCAGCAAGGCGAAGTCCGATTTTCTGGCCAATATCAGCCACGAGTTGCGGACGCCGCTCAACGCCATCATCGGGTTTTCCGAGCTGATCCGTTCGGAAGCCTTCGGCCCGGTCGGCAACGACCGCTATCGCGAATACGCCGCCGATGTGCATGACAGCGCGCAGCACCTGCGGACCATGATCAACGACGTGCTCGACCTGTCCAAGGCCGAAGCCGGTCATATCGATGTCCGGATCGAACCGATCGAAGTCGGCTCGGTCGTCGAGGCTTCGACCCGGATGATGCAGGCCCTGGCGGACGAAAAGAACGTCGCGCTCGAAACCGACCTGCCGGCTGCCCTGCCCGCCGTGCGGACCGACGAGGGGCGCTTGCGCCAGGTTCTCCTGAACATCTTGTCCAACGCCGTCAAGTTCACCCCCGCGGGCGGCCGCGTGCGCGTGTCGGTCGAGGCCGGCGAGGGCATGGTCATCGCCATCGAGGACACGGGCATCGGCGTTGCGGCCCGGGACATGCCCAAGGTGATGGCGCCCTTCGGCCGGGGCGAGACCTCCTGGTCGCGGCAATACGAGGGAACCGGCCTCGGTCTGCCCCTCTCGAAGCGCATCATGGAGGCGCTGGGCGGGGTGCTCGAACTCGATAGCGAAATCGGCGTCGGCACGCGGGTTCGCCTGAGGCTACCGCTGGACAGCGGTAGACGAATGGAAACGGGCGACGCGCTTCCCGAAGTCGCCGCCGAATAGCGGTGGCGGCCTGCGCGGCCTCAGGCCGCGCGCTCTCTCAAACAGTCGTCGCGGCCTCAGGCCGCGCGCTCTCTCAAACAGTCGTCGGGCAGGGGACGGGTCGGGGTGAAGTCCCGCCCGTGTTGCCAATCGGGGCGCTTGAACGTCGTCTGCCGGTTCGAGATCGGATTGTAGATCGTCGAGAAGATATGGCGCGGCCAGGGCGACATGTTGTTGGGCGAGCCGTGGACCATCAACTCCCCGAAGATTAGGACCGTGCCCGCCGGGCCATGGGCGGGCACGATGCCGCCCGCCTCGATCATGCGGCCGACCGTCTCGTGATCGACGGTCCACAGCTCGTAGCTCGTGGTCTCCGTATCCAACGCCGATTTGGCTAGGTTGCGCCCGTCATGGGCCTTGTGCGAGCCGGGGATGAACCACAGCGCACCGTTGAACGGGTTGCACTCATCCAGGAACAGATGAACGTTGAGAGCGAGGGGCAGGGGGTTGCCGTCCTCGTTGTGATGATGGGCGAAATCGTAATGCCACTGCCAGATTTCGCCCGTATAGGCTTCCTTGGCGTTGACCTTCACCTGCTGCAGGTAGACGTCCCCGTCGAGGATCTGCAGCGCCGGCTCCAACAGCCGGGGGTGGCGCACCAGCTTTGCGAAGACGTCGTTGCGCGCGTGCAGGTTCATCGCCGTGCGCACGATCCCGCCGCCCTTCTCGCGCACGTTGTCCACACGGTCCTCGGCGAACAGGGCGGGCAGTTCGGCGTTGATCGCCTCGACTTCCTTGGGGTCGAACAGCGAGGGCAGGATCAGGAACCCGTCCCGGTCGAACTGCTCCAATTGCGCGTCGGTCAATTTCATTGCGGCCTCCCTCGGGCAAGGGGTTGACGGGGGTCAGTATCGCTCCGCTCCCGCGTGGCCGTCAAAGCCGGCCGGTCACTCTCCCGCGGCGCGCTGTCCCGCCGCCGCGCTCATCCCGAAGGCCTGGGCCAGCAGTTCGTAGGATCGCACCCGCGCGCCGAAGTCGTGGGCGATGGTGACGACGACGACCTCCTCGACTCCATAGGCTTCGGCGTGGGCTTCCAACCCTTCGCGGCACTGCGCCGGGTCGCCGACCACCTGGCGCCGCCGGTTCTCCTCGATCCGGACCATCTCCTCCGCGCTGTAGTCGTAGGCCAAGGCCTCTTCCGGCGGAGGATAGGGCCCCAATTCGCCGCGTTCCAGGCGGAGCCGCCACAGGTCGCGGCTGGCCGCGTGATGGCGGGCCTCCTCCTCCGTCTCGGCGCAGAGGACGAAGACGCCGATGCTGCCCTCCGGCGCGGCCAGGCGGGGAGAGGGGCGGAACTGGTCGCGATAGGCGGCCATGGCCTGGATGCCGCCCTGGTCGGTGATGAAATGGGCGAAGGAATAGGGGCAGCCGAAATAGCCCGCGATGCGGGCGCTCTCCCCCGACGAGCCCAGCACCCAGAGTTCGGGCGCGCTCTCGCCGGCCGGCATGGTCTCCATCCCGCGAAACGGGTTGTCCGCCTCCATGTCGTTGGCCAGGAATCCGATCAGGTCCGAGACCTGGCGCGGGTAAAGCTCGATCGGAATGCCGCCCGTGCCGTAGGCCATCGCCATGATGGTCCGCCGGTCTCCCCCTGGCGCGCGCCCGATCCCCAGGTCGATGCGACCGGGAAACAGGGTCTCCAGCATGCGGAAATTCTCGGCCACCTTGTAGGGGCTGTAATGGCTCAGCATCACGCCGCCCGAGCCGACCCTTATGGTCTCGGTCGCTCCGGCCACGGCCGGGATCAGCACTTCGGGGGTCGAGCCGGCCAGGCCCGGTGTGCCGTGATGTTCGGCCAGCCAATAGCGGTGATAGCCCAGCCGGTCGCAGGCCCGGGCAAGATCGATGGTTTCGCGCACCGCCTGGGCGGGCGTCGCACCCTGCCGGACGGGGGATTGGTCGAGAACGCTCAGGCGCAGCATGGCGCGGAGGATAGCAGCGCCGGCCGGGCCGTCCCAGGCGCGCGGCCTCGCAGCTAGGCTATCCCCTTGCCGCCCGCGCCTCCGCCAGCAGGCAGAGCATCTCGTACATCAGGGTCGCCCCGGTCAGGGCCGTGTTGCCCGAGGGGTCGAGCGGCGGGGAGACCTCGACCAGGTCGGCGCCGATGAAATCCAGGCCGCGCAATCCGCGCAGAAGCTGCTGGGCCTCGAATGTGGTGATGCCGCCGATCTCCGGCGTGCCCGTGCCGGGGGCGAAGACCGGATCCAGGGCGTCGATGTCGAAGGTCAGATAGGTCGGGCCTTCGCCCGCGATGCGCCGGGCCTCTTGAATCGCGCCCGCCACGCCGGTCTCCCGGAACTCCTCGATATAGATTCCCCGAATCCCGTGCTCGCGCTGGAAGTCCCAACCCTCGCGCGTGTTCTGGGCGCCGCGCAGGCCGATCTGGACCATCCGGTTGGGGTCGATCAGGCCGTCCTCGACCGCCCGGCGGAACTGGCTGCCATGGTGATAGCGCGAGCCGAGATAGCTGTCCCAGAGGTCGAGATGGGCGTCGATATCGACCAAGCCCACGGGCCCGTCCTCCGCCAGGGCCTTGAGGATGGGATAGCTGATCGAATGATCGCCGCCGGCCGAGAGGGGAACGACGCCCGCCGCCGTGATCGGCCGGTAGAAGCCGGCGATATCCTCGATCGTGGCCATCACGTCGAAGGCCCGGGGCAGGCGCACGTCGCCCGCGTCGGCAATGCGGCTCAGCGCGAAGGGATCGACCCCGGTCGCATGGTTGATCGCGCGCAGCACGGTGGAGGCGTTGCGAATTTCGCGCGGGCCCTGGCGTGCGCCGACCCGTTCCGTGGCCTGGCCGTCATAGGGCACCCCGACGAAGGCGATATCGATCTCGGTCAGATCGTCCGGTCGGGGGCAGCGCATGAAGGTGGGAATGTCGGCATAGCCCGGCTCGTCGCGCGCGACATACCGCTCGCCCGTCACCGGATGCGTGCGTTCGTACCAGTCCTTCATGCGTCATCCTCGAGATCGGTTTCGCCCCGGGCCAGGG
>JABIRQ010000245.1 GCA_018699755.1 Rhodospirillaceae bacterium
CGCGCGACCCGCTCGCGCAGTTCGGCCCGCAGTCCGGTCCGTCGCTCGGCGTCGCCGGCGAGAGAGCGGGCGGCGCGCAGAAAGGCTTCAGGCGTGCGGGAGGCGAGATCCGACAGGCCGACCGTCGCCAGAATGCTGAGGCCATGGCGCGCGGATGCGTGATCGCCCACAAGAGTCAGCACCGGCACGCCCATCCACAGGGCTTCGAGGGTTGTCGTCCCGCCGTTGTACGGGAAGGGGTCGAGGGCGATGTCGATTTCGCCATACTGCGCGAGATGCAGCCCGATCGTGCCATCATGGCCGCGCAGGTCGAGGCGGGAGGACGCGACGCCATGGGTTGCGAACATGGAGAGGTAGCGATCGCGCGTCGCCGGGTCGTCGAGCGCTTGGGTCTTCAGGATCAGCCGGGTATCCGGCAGATCGCGCAGAAGCCGAGACCACAGGGCGACGACGGGTTCGCTGATCTTGGCGGTCGCGTTGAACGAACCGAACGTGACCGGGCGCCCGACCGGCGCCGGTGCGACTACAGGGGCATCCGAAGGCGGGGCGTAGCACAGGAAACTGTCGGGCAGATTGAGGATACGCTCGGCGTAGCGTTCCGGTGTCGAGGGGGGCGTCAGATAGGCGTCGGACAGTTTGTAGTCGACCGCCGCCATGCCGGTCGTGGTCGGATAGCCGAGATAGGACATCTGCACCGGGGCCGGCTTGCGCGCGAGAACCGGCAGGCGGTTGCCTTTGGTATGGCCGGCAAGGTCGACGAGGATGTCGATTCGATCTTCCTCGATCATGCGGGCGACCGTGTCGTCGCTGGCCTTGTCCGTTCGCCGCCAGCCGGCGCGAGACATCGTCTTCCTCGCTCAACTCGGCATAGCAATAGGTTTCGATCCCGGCCGGATCGTGATTCGTCAGCAGCGGCAGGAAGAAGAAGGCGACCGCATGCTGGCGCAGGTCGGGCGACAGGTAGCCGATCCGCAGGGGCCGGTCCGGCTCGGCCGGGTTGCGATGGCGCTGCCGGGCCAGGCTCGGCGGCGCATGCCTGCGCTCCCACTCGCGATGGGCCAGATAGATCGATTCGGCGTCGTGAAGCGGGTTGTAGTTCATTGCGAAGAGGCGATTGGAGTGTAAGCCCGCAGGCCGGACCTCCCGATCGGCCTCGTTCAGCCGCATCGCGCCTTCGAAGCAGGTTTCCGCCTCCTCGACCCGGCCCTGCATCAGCCGAACGATGCCCAGATTGTTGCGCGCCCGCGCGAAGCTGGGATCGAGGGCCAATGCTTGGTCGTAGGATGCCGCCGCTTCGGCCAGACGGCCGAGCGTCTGAAGGCAGGTTCCGAGATTGAGATGCGCATCGGCCCGCCGGGGCGCGAGCGAGACGGCGGCGTCGAAGGCCTGCGCGGCTTCTCCCACGCGGCCCGCGCCGAGCAAAGCGCCACCCAGGTTGAAATGTGCCGCAGCGTACCCTGGCACGAGGCGGATCGCTGTCCGATACCGCGCGATCGCGTCTTCCACCGCGCTGCCCTTGAGCAACAGGTTTCCGAGATTGTTGTGGGCCTCGGCGTAGTCCGGGTCGAGCTCCAGGGCGCGGGCGTAGGCCTGGGCCGCTTCGTCGGCGTGCCCCAGCTCGGTGAGGGCGACGGCGAGGTTGTTGTGGCTCTGGGGATCCTCGGCGGCGATTTCGCAAGCCCGTCGGTAGATGCGCAAGGCCGCATTGATGTCCCCGAGGGCACGGTAGGCGCGTCCCAAGCCGGCATGAGCCTCGACGGACTCCGGCGCGAGCCGTAGAGCCCGGTGAAGCGTGGCGACCGCATCCTCCGGCCGGCCCGCCGTCAGCAGGGCCGATCCGAAATTGGCCTGGGCGTCGGCATCGTCGGGGTCGATTTCGACGGCCTTTTCGTGGCTGGCGACCGCTGCTTCGGTGCGACCGGCCATCTGCAGGGCGACGCCGAGGCGGTCGTGCAATGTGGCGATCTGGGGTGCCGTCGCGCAGGCGTCGCGGTAGGTTTCGATGGCGTCCTCGACCTTGCCCCGGTCGAGCCAGTGGTCGGCCAGTCGGCGCATGGCGTCGACATGGTCCGGGTCGATCGAAAGCGCGCGATCGAAGGCGCTGAGGGCGTCCTCCGTTTTGCCGAGGATGAGGCGTGTCGAACCCAAGGCGGTCCAGCCATTGGCCGAACCGGGCTTGATCGCGAGGCCTCGCTCATAGGCTTCGGCCGCTTCTTCGGGCATATCCGTTTCGGCGAGCGAATTGCCGAGATTGATCCAGGATTCGGCATGCTCGGAATCGGCGGCAATGGCCCGGCGATAGGCGCCGATGGCCGCTTCATGCTCGCCCAACCCGCGGTGGGCGATGCCCAGGCTGGACAGGAAGGCCGGGCGCTCGCCTCCCGCGGTGATTGCGCGGCGCAGCAGGGGGAGTGCGTCCTCCGCCCGGCCGTGCTGGGTCAGGACGACACCCAACAGATGCAACGCGTCGGCATTGGAGGGCGCGCGCGCCAGAATGTCGCGATAGATCGCTTCCGCCCGGTCCAGTTCTCCGGCCTGATGAAAGGCGACGGCCGCCGTCAGCGACGAGGCGGTGGGGTCGGAGGGCATGGCGCCATGGTGGACGCCCGCAGCGCCCTTCTTTTGGCGTTTGGCCGCGACCCGGCGTTCGTGTCGATTCATGCCGCGACCTCCATGACGACGGGGCTGTCGGATGGCGCATCGCGCTCAAGTCGGCCTTCGAGGCGGATGTCGTAGAGCAGCAGATCGCGCTTGATGTCCGGATCCGTAACTTGTTCCACCCCGTGGAAGGCGTTGTTCGTCTTCATGAAGGCGAACAGGCCGTTGGGCCGGTAGGGCATGGTGGCGAGCCGCTCAAAAGGGCCGGGCAGGTAGTGAGGGCCGCCCTCGCAGGTGAAGTCCCGATCCTGCGGGACATAGATCGAGGTTCCGCAATGGGTCCAGCGGTCGTCCGGCGGGAGATAGAAGAGCAGTGAGAGCAGGCGGTGCGGCGCGTCGGTATGGGGCCCGATCGCATAGCCTGCCCCGTCCTTCACCAGGCAGGTCTCGGGCACCAGCTTCACATGGCCGGCATGGCCTTCGAAACGCTGCCGGATCGCGCCGTCGAACTTGGCGAGCAGCAGGCCCAGCATCTCTTCGTCCAGCAGCCAGGACGCCGTGTCGCGCCAGAAGGCGGCGGTTTCGGCGGGCAGGGCTGCAAGCGCCTCGTCCTCGAAGAAAAAGACGGAGCGTTTCTTGTAGGCGCCGGGCGAAACCCGGCCTGTTTCGGCCAGCGGCGTGTAGGTCTCCGGCGGAGGCAGGCAGCCGCGCAGCCGGGCGTAGAAATCGGCCGGAAACACGTCATCGACATAGAAATGTGGAAAAGGGTAGGGCCGAAGATCGGCATTCCCGATGCGATACAGCGCATGAAGCTTAGCGGCGGAAGACATGGTTCCCCACTCCCTCGAATAGTCCGTCCTTGCGCAAGGCGCTCTCCGCCTCGGCCGCGTCGTAGGAAAAGCCGAGCCTCTCCAGCGTTTCGACGATGGCTCGATGGAGCGCGACCTTGCGGTTGATTTCGACCAGCACCGATCGGCAGGCGGGATCGGCCAGACACGCCGCGGCGCCGGCGATCACCTTGTGCTCGATGCCGTCGACATCGATCTTGATGTGGTTCGGGGCGGGCAGCGCGTCTTGAGCGACCAGGGAATCGAGAGTTGCGCTGAAGCTGCCTTGGTGAAACGGAAAGCGCTGGGGCTCTAGATTGAAGTCCAGGGCCTCGCCGAAACTGTGGCAGGACCGCCCGGCCTCCAGTGCGCTGAGGTGCAAGGTGCCGAAGCCGCACTCGTCGGACAGGGCAGTGCAGAAGGCCGTCACGGATTCGGCGAGACCGTTCAGTGCGACGTTGCGGCACAGGGTGGCATAGTTCTGGGATTCGGGCTCGAAAGCGAAGACCCGCGCGCCGCGCGTCGCCGCCGCCCAGACCGCGTACATGCCGACATTGGCGCCGGCGTCGACCATGATCTCGCCGGCCTCGAAGCCTTCGATCCAACGGATCGTTTCGGGCTCCTTCTCCAGCACCGATTCGACGCGCCAGAAGGTCATGCGGTTGGGCGTCGCGAAGCGCATCTCCGCCGCGCCGCGCCGAAAGGTCGCCACGGGGTCGATCCGCTCGTATTGCTCCAGGGTCATACCCTCGGTCATCGCCCTGGCCCATCCTTGAAGTAGTGCCGCAGGAAGGCGTCGAGGATCATCGCGACGGTGTCGCGGCTGACATGGCGGGGATTGCCGTCGTCGCCGTACATGGCGCGGGGCAGATGACAGCCCAGCCATTTCACGATCTCGAAGGACGGCCAGTAGTGGACGCCAGGCAATCCGTCGGCCATGACCTGGTCGATGGCGACCCGCAGGATCGATTTCGAGACGCAGTCCGCCGTGATGCAGGACCGATCGCCGAAGGTCGCCTTGAGAGGCACCGGTGAGAGGGTCAGGACGATGGGGGCGTCGCCGCAATGGGTCCGCAGCAGGGACAGGATGGCTCGCAGATTCGCGGCGTTTTCCTCGACGGTGCTGACCCGGCAGCGATGGCGCGCCTCGTCGAATTGGGACTTCGGCACGCCGCGCCAGAACACGCCGCCGGTCTCGATATCCTCCCACACTTCCGCCAGGCCGATTGTCAAGACGAAGCCGCCGGCGGCACGGAAGATCCGGCCATAGCTCTCGCGCTCCTGATCCGGAGTCCATTTCAGGGCGCCGCCGCCATCGCGCTCGTCGTACCAATAGGCTTCGGTTGCGGCCTCTCCGGTCAGGCTCCAGGCGATGAACTGGCGCAGGGCAAACGTGTTGTTGAGGCCCGGCGGCACGAAGATCAGGCGAGAGAGGCGGCGTTTTTCGGCGAGGTATTTGCGCAGCTCCTCCGCGAAGCAGGAGCCGAGGGTGAGCAGCTCGCTGTCCGGTCCGAACGGTGGTGTTTCGGGCAGCCAGCCTTTGAGGACATGGCGTTCGAGCCGGTTGCGGCGCAGAAAGGTCCGGGCGGAGACCTCGCCCACCCCGTCGTTGGCGTCGAGCAGATCCGCTAGGCGCGCCTCGAAATCGGGGGAGAAGCGGGGCGCGCGCAGGGCGAAGCGGCAGAGTTCGATTGCCTTCTCGGCCCGGCCGCGCTGGAAGGCTGCCACCGCGCGGAAGAACAACGCGTCCGAATCGCCGGGATCGGCGCGCATCAAGAGTCCGTACCCGCCTTCGGCCCCATCCAGGTCGCCCGCGGCATGGGCGCGCAGGGCGTCGGCTAGGATTTCGTTGCGGTCGGGGGATTGCGGCGCCAGGGACATGTGTCTCGTTCGCGTTGATCTGTCGGAACAGGCTAGGGCGGTTTGGTAAACGAGGCGTTACGCCGCCGCCGCGCGCGGATCGTGGGGAAGCGTCGCGGCGGGCGCGGTACGCCGCCGGTCGAACTCGGCCAGTTCCAGCCGTGCGCGTTCGCCGATCCAGAGATCGGCATAGGTGACGTCTTGCCAGCGATCGAACCACGGCCCGCCGCGCGTGAAATGAACGGCCTTGGGCGGCCCGTCCCCAGGCCGCGGCGACCAGCCTTCGAGCCAGTTCCAGGTCTCGGGCAGGGACCCGATCAAGGCGTCGTCGAGCCATTGGAAGCGGTGGAGGAATGCGCCCGTCTCGCGATTGACGATCCCGGGCGTCAGGGCGTGGTTGGCGGGGTGGCCGCAGTTGTAGAGCGCGAGGCTGGACCAGTTCTTGCGCGGGTAGACGGTCTGAACCGCTCCCTCCATCTTGCGGGTCTCGGTCGGTCGGTGGTTGTGCTGGACGCACATCGCGGCATAGCGGTCGTCGGCCAGGGCGAACAGTTCGGCGACATCGCCCAACCACAGGAAGTCGCAATCGCAGAACAAGGCCCAGCCGCGATGGCCCGCCAAGTGAGGCACCAGAAATCGGCTATAGGTGAACTCGGTCGAGGCGAGCGGGTCCGCCGCACGCGTGTAGAGGCCGAGCGCGCGCAGGGCTTTCTGGCGCAGCGCGGCGATGCGCAGTGGCCGGCTTGCACGACGCTCCATCGAGTAACGACAGACTCGATAGGCCGCGTCCTCGCGGCTGTCCCAGCCGATAAAGACGGGCAAGGCGGCTTCGGTCATCGCGATTGCTCCTGTTGGTCTCCAGGCCTTTGGGGGGCGGCCTTTCGGTTCAGGAGTGCAACGCGGCTGCCAAGCTTTCGAAGGCGGTCCGCCAATCGCCATCAACCGATTGACGATACACGGAGAATCCGGGAAACCAGGGCGTTTCGGAGCCCTGGCTCAACCACCGGAATTCGGGCGGGTGGGGCACCAGGACCCGGCAGGTTTTGCCGCATCCGGCACGAAGGTGCAGGTTGGTGTTGCTGACGCAAACATAGTCGTCGAGCCGATCCATCAGGCCGAGCATGGCCTCCAGGTCTTCGTTCCAGGCGGCCAGGTCCGCAACGGAGCGGCCCAGCGCGTTTTCCAGCGCGGCGAGATCGCCGGCTCGCGGATTTCTTTGAACCGCAACGATGGTGCCCGGCCGACCCCGCAATGCCCGGCCCAGGGTGCCCGGCGGAGCCATCTTGCCGAGCTTCTCCGGACCCTTCGAACCGGCTCGCCAAGTCACGCCGATCCATGGCGGCGGGCCGAAGGCCGCCAGTGCTTGTTCGGCCCGCGCGATCTTGCTTTTCAGCGGCGCGAGGCGCAGCGGCGGCGGCAGGCCGGGATCGGGGCCGAGCAGGAAGGGCAGGTCGCCGACCGAGACCACATGATCGGCCCCGTCCGGCGCGTGATCGGCGGATACGACGGTTGCAATGGACAGGGCCCGGTCCAGAATCGAGGCAATCTTGGGGTGCGCCTCGTAAACGACCTCCGCACCCCGGATCGTCAGCGCGTTCGCGAAGCGCAGGAAAAACAGCTCGTCTCCCAGCCCCTGATCGCGCAGGACCAGAACGCGCCGTCCGTCGAGTCGGGCCGGCAGGGGCGTGTCGGGGCGTGGGTTCCCCTGGCGGTTCGCGCCCGGTCGCCAACGATAGTCCGCCCAGGCTTGGTCGAAACGACCCAAGGAGAGCGCGGTCAGCGCACGGCTCTGGCGCGCGGACGCGTGATCGGAGCGCAGGGCGATAGCCTGGTCGAACGCGGCCAAAGCGTCCTCGAACGCCCCCGCGGCTTTCAGTGCGATGCCGCGATTGGCATGGGCTTCGGCGAAACCGGGATCCAGGGCGAGGGCGCGGTCATAGGCGGTGAGAGCCTCGGCGGAGGCCCCGTTCTGGTGCAGGGCGATGCCCAGATTGTTCCAGGCGCCGGGCTCGGCCGGTGCGCCCGCCGTCGCGGCGCGGCAGGCGGCGACGGCCCGATCGCCGGCCCCGGCTCGGATGGCTGCGGCGCCCAGAGCCAACCAGTGATCCGCCCGCTCCGGGCGCAGGCCCGTCAGGCGGCGGTATAGCTGGGTGGCTTCAGACCAGCGTT
Source organism: Rhodospirillaceae bacterium (assembly GCA_018699755.1). Lineage (GTDB taxonomy): Bacteria > Pseudomonadota > Alphaproteobacteria > CADEGL01 > CADEGL01 > JABIRQ01. The sequence goes on from JABIRQ010000245.1 coordinate 7,455, forward strand.
CGGTCTGCGCGGCCAGATCGGCGCGCAGATGGATGGCCTGATCGTGGTCTGGCGCGCCCTTGAGCAGTCGGCGGTAATGACGGTCGGCCTCGGCATGGCGGCCGGCCCGGTGCGCTGCGATGCCCTTGGCGAGATGGCCTTCGAGCCGAGAGGGTGATGCGCTTCCGTTTGGCTTTCCCGCGCTGCCCGCGCCACCTATCGACATTCCACTGCCATGCTCTTCCGGTTGGCCCATCGTTGCCAATCTGGGCGCGGCGCGTTAATGGGCGGTTAAGCATGGGGCGGTGCGATTCGCCGCCGAACGAGTGAGATACGCGCCATGGCCACCGGCCCCGGGACCAAGCCGAAGATCCGCCTGCTTCATGGCCTTGCCCGATGCGGCGGCACGTTGATCTCGCGCTGCCTTGGTTCGATGGACGGGATCGCCCTGTTGAGCGAAATCCATCCCCGGGGCCTGAAGCAGTTCCACCCGATGATCCAGGCGCAGCGTTGGTACGACCTGTTCGACGAGGCGGATCTGGCCAAGATCTCGGCCGCGGGCGATCTGCCCTACGGAGACTTGATGGCTCTGATCGCGCGGAAGTTCGACCGTTCCGGACGAACGCTGATTTTGCGCGACTGGACCCATCTCGATTTCCATGGTCTGCCCTTCGTGGAGGCGTCGCCCGGCCGGCCGACCCATGCCCCCACGCTCGCCGGACATTTCGCGGTGTTGCCCGCCGCCATCGTTCGCCATCCGCTCGACCAATGGCTCAGCATTCGGCGGTTGGTCGTGATTCAGGGGCGGATCGACATGGCGGGCTATATGCGCGGCTATCGCCTTTTTGCGGAGAATGCAGCGCATATCCCCTATATCCGCTACGAGGATTTCACGGCCGATCCTGGATCGGCTTTGCGCCGCCTCTGCGACGGGCTCGAGGCGCCGTTCGATCCCGGCTTTGCGACGCGCTGGGCGCGCTACAAGAACGTCACAGGCGACCGCCAACACGGGCCCGGGGCCGAGGCGACGGAGATTCTGCCGGCCCAGCGTCACCGACCCGACGAGGCGTTGCTCGCCGCCGCGGCGGACAATGCCGACTATCGCCGCGCCTTGGATATCCTAGGCTACGACCATCCGGTTTAAGTCGTCGGGCCTAGATCGCTTGGCGCAGGGGGTATCTGCCGTTCGGCAGGACATATTGCCGCGCCCGCCGGTTTGCGAGATCGAGAACGATGGGCGCACGAAGGTTGACCGTGGCGCTCCCTTTGCCGTTTGGCTCCTTGCGGGTCGCGACAACCAGCAACAGGACGGCATCCTCGCGGGCGATGCCGAGAGTATCCAACGCCTCGTCGATATCCGCGGCATCGATCGGCCCATCCGCGAGGTTCAGCGGCATGACGATGAAGGCCGGCTCGGGCCCGTCGAGGGATTGCAGCAACTTGAACCGGCCATGACGAGGATCGGGCAGGTCCGCCAAGCCGAAGCGCCTGGCCGTGGGAAAGCCGGGCAGGCCGGCCGGCATAGCGATGGCGTACGTGGAATCGAAGAGATAGCTGCCGAACCGGGTGGCGATCTCGACGGTCGCGGCCCGATCGGGCGCGGGCCGGATTTCGCGTTCGGCGGCATGGGCGTGTAGCAGGGCCATGGGTGTCTCCTTGGCGGTGGGTGCGGAACGGATCAGCGCAGATAGTCGAGCAGGGACAGCCGGCTGAGCTGTCCTAAGGTGGCGTAGGAGGCTTCGAGCACGGTGGAGTCCTCGCTGATCTGGGCGAGGGTCAAGGTGATATCGGCGGCCTCGATATCGGCGATGGTCTGCTCGGTGTAGAGCTGAAAGTCGTCATGCTTGGCGTTGACGTTCTCCAGGGTGCGGCGGGTCGCACCGATCCTGCCGATCAGGTCGGGCAGGTCGTCGATCGCCTCACCGATCAGGCCCAGGGCCTCGTCGATGCGAGCCTGGTCGACCTGATCGCCCGAGACGGCCGTGGCCGTCAGGTGCAGGGCGCGGATGGTCTTCTCGAACGTCGGCTCATCCGCCGTCATGCCATAGGTGATTTCGACATTCTGGTCGGCCCGGGTCGTAAGCTTGGTCGAATCGCCTTGGTAGTAGGCCGTGTCGGCGGCGCTCGGATAGGTGCTTCCTGGAGGCAGGAAAGCGGGGTCGTCCAGATCGACCGGCGGCCGATCCGTCACGCCGCCGCCGAACAGATATCGGCCTTCGACCGATACGTTCAGCAGAGACGCCATTTCGCGCAGGAGTTGGGAGGCGGTGTCGTCGACCTGCAGCCCAGTGCCCGCGCCGGAGCCGACCGAGATGAGGTCCGCGCGCAAGGAGGTGGCGATATCCATGATGGTCGAGATATTCGTTTCCATGATCTGGAGCCGGCCGTCGATACGCTGGTTGTTCTCCATGAACCGGGCGGTGCGCAGATGGGCCGCCTCGAAGCTCACCAGGCGCCGGGCCTCGCCGGATATCCCGCTGTAGCGTTGAGCCTTCTGGCCCGACGATATTTTGATCTGGGCTTCGGCGGTGCGGGCCTGGGCGTCCTGGATATTGGACAGGGTGGCATTGAACTGGGCCAGAGTGGCGACGCGCATGATGATGGCTCCAGGGCCGCGCTAGGCGGCCATTCTTTCGAGGATGCGGAACATCTCCTGCAGGGTCGAGACGATGCGGGCCGCCGCCGAATAGGCGTTCTGGAAGACGATCAGGTTTGCCAACTCCTCGTCGACATTGACCCCGCTGAAGCTATCCGCCTTGAGTTTCAGGCCATCGGCGACCGAGTTTCGAAAGCTGAGATCCGCGCTGGCATTGGCTGCCTGGGCGGCGTTGCGGGACAGAATTTCGGCGCCATAGTCGGAGAGGGTTGCCGCCGTGGTCGGGAGGCCGCCCGCAGCGGTGAAGGTCAGCCGTTCGTCGAATTTGGCCGCCAGCGCCTGGGCATTGCGATTGTCGCCTGAGGCGACAGCGCCGGTCTGCCCGACCGTGATGCTGCCCGACGCGATGTCGGAGAGCAGGGCGGCGCCGAGACGACCCGGCTGTTGCGCGATCGTGGGCCTGACCGCGAAGCTGCTGGAGGCCGATCCGGTGGCGGCGCCGAGGAACAGATCGTTGAGGCCGAAATGATGAGCGAAACCGCGCCCTCCGATCTGGCTGTCGCCTTCGCCGATGGCAATGCCGTGATCCGGATTTGTTGCGGTCAGGACGAGCTGATCGTCGGCGTTCAGCGCGGCGGTGGCGACGCCGGCCAAGGCCGTGTTGACCGCAATGACGACATCGCCAAGGGTCGCAGTGGTCGATAGGTCGAGATCGAGAGGCAGGGCCGCAAAGCTTTGATCCGCGGCCGTGACGGCAATTCGGACGGTGCCCGTACCGGCGACCGCGGTGCCCGCGCCGCCGCTGAAACTCTGCGTCCCCGTGAGTTCGTTCGGCGGCGGCCAGCCCGTGCCTTGGTTGTGGAGCGCGTTGACCTCGTCGCGCAGGCGCGCGGTCAAGGAATCAAGTTCGGCATTGAAGGCCGGCAACGCGTTGTCTCGCATATCGACGAGGGCGGCCAAGCGCCCGGATCGAAGGCCGGTCGTAATGTCGGTGCCGTTGACGCTGATCGCACTGAAGCCGCCGGGATAGACGACCGAGGCGTCGACAATACCGATAGGGGGGTAGGTGACATCCGCCGCCTGATGATTGACCAGGGGGATGCCGCTTCCGGTCATCACGACGATCTCACCCGAGTTGCGGCTGAAGGTCGTGATGTCCAGTTGCTCGGCCAGGTTTGCGACTGCGAGATCGCGCTGATCCTCAAGGTCGCCCGAGGCATGGTCGAGTCCCTTGGCCTGCACGATCTTGACGTTCAGTTCGTGGATCGATGCGAGCATCCGGTCGATCTCGACCACGGTCTGCGCGATGTCCCGATCGGTGTCGGCGCGCAGGTTCTGGATATCCCGCGCTGTCTCGTTTATCTGCTGGGCGAGATCGACGGCGGCATTCACGAGTTGACTGCGAATCGTGAAGCTTTCGGGTGTCGCCGCCAGGCTTTCCAGATCGGCCGCAAAGGCGGCGATGCGTTCGCCGATCGTTCGGTCGTCGCCGGGTCCGCCGAACATGTCTTGCATTCGCCCATAGAAGGCGTCCGTCACTTCCGCGGCCCCGACGGCCGACATTTCGTTGCGAATGTCGCGCAGCAGGAACTGCGCGACCTGACGCTCGATCTGGGCGATCGAAACGCCGGCCGTGCGGCCGTCGACGGCGATTGCTTCCTGCGAGACCACCTTGCGCGAATAGCCTTCGGTGTTTGCGTTGGCGATATTTGCGGCGGTGACGTCGATGGCCGACTGATTGACTTGAAGGCCGCTGAGCGCGGCCTGAAGAGCGACGCCGATGCTCATTTCGTTGCCTCGCCAGCCGGTGCGGTCGTGGCAATCACGATCAGAGCTCCCGGTCGAGACTTAGCGACAGAGCCGCCGCACCGCTCCCGCCCGATTTCCCGGCCAGGCTCGCGGACCGATCATAGGGCGCATGGTTCTTGGCCTGTGACTGGGCGGCGACCACGACCGCCTGCACCAACCGATCGTTGGCCTCGGCCGCGGCGCGCAGCGCGCGTTCGTTTTCGGCCAGGACCGTCTCGAAGGACCTGCTGGTGCGCCACAACTCGTCGCGCAGCAACGGTTCGATCGTGCCGATGCTCTCGGGATCGGTCTTGAGCTGGGCGATATGCTCGTCATAGGCCTGGACGAGCAGGGTTTTCTCTGTCTGGAGCGTCTGGATATCGCGTGGCCTCATGCTGCGCAGCATTTCGATCTCGCGGTTCATCAGCTCGATCAGGCGAGCCGTCACTGTGATCAGCGCGCTGGCGACCGTGTTGGAAGTCTCGGTCCGGTCGACGGGTGCCAAGGTCATGGTGTCGCGGCCTCCTGTAGTTTGAGAATCTCGCGTTGCAGGGCATCGGAAATCCCGATTCCACCGGCCCGCGCCGCGGCGCGTCCGAATTCCTCGGCCATCATCGAGCGGTAGATGGATTCGCCCGGTCCGGCGCTGAGA
>JABIRQ010000377.1 GCA_018699755.1 Rhodospirillaceae bacterium
GGCCGGTTGATGCCGGCGGCGGATTCGCTGGCGGCCGGGGCCCTGCCCATCGGCCTGGCGAAGGATGTTCTGCTCGTCCGAAGCGTCGCCGAGGGTGCGGTGCTGACCCGCGACGACGTGGTGCTGGACGAGGCCTCGGACCTGGTGCGGGTGCGGGCGGAGATGGAGGCGCGGTTCGACCCGCGCGTGGCAAGGGATACGAAGATGGATAGAAACGGGAGGATGGCATCGTGAGCGGGGCATTGATCGTGACAGGGGCAAGCCGCGGCATCGGCGCGGCGATCGCGAAGGCGGCCGGGCGCGAGGGCTGGTCGGTCTGCGTGAACTACAACCAGAGCAAGGAGCCGGCGGAGGCGGTCGCGGCCGAGATCGAGGCTGCGGGCTCGAAGGCGATTCTGGTCCAGGGCGACATGAGTCGGGCGGAGGATATCGAGCGGGTCTTCGAGGCCTCGGACCGCGAGCTCGGCCCCTTGGGCGGCCTGGTCAACAACGCCGGCATCATCACCGGGATCGGCCGGCTGGACAGCTTCAGCTACGAGCAGGTCCACCGCATCTTCGAGGTGAATTCCGTCGGCCCGGTCTATTGCAGCCGCCTGGCGGTCGAGCGCATGTCGACCAAGCATGGCGGCAAGGGCGGGGCCATCGTCAACATCGCCTCGGCCGCCTCGACCCTGGGCAGCGCCAACGAATTCATCCATTACGCCGCGTCCAAGGCGGCGATCGACGCGCTGACCTACGGCCTCTCGAAGGAGGTCGCGACCGAGGGGGTGCGGGTCAACGCGGTCAGCCCCGGCTATATCGAATCGGACATCCATTACGAGGGCCGCTGGGAGAAGCTGAAACACGCGATCCCCATGGGCCGGCCGGGCACGGGCGACGAGGTCGCCCAGCCCGTCCTTTTCCTGCTGTCCGACAAGGCCTCCTACGTGTCCGGCGCGATCCTGCGCATCGCCGGGGGCCGGTAGAGCGGCTTCTCAGCCCCAGCCCCCTCACCCAGCTTCGCCTCCTTCGAGACGCCGCCTCGCGGTGGCTCCTCAGGATGAGGGTCGGCGAGGCGAAGCCGAGCCTTACCCGAAGCTGGGTGAGGGCGGGCGACGGACGCTGGCTGCTTCGCTGGGGGACTCACTTCTCGGCGTCGTAGGGGACGGCTTCTTCTCCGGCGGTCCAGAGATGGCGGCCGCTCGGTTTGAGCTGTTCCTCGCGAATCTGGGCGACTAGGCCGGCGGCGCGGGAGATGACGGCGAAGCCGCGCAGGATTTCGGGCGCCAGGCCGATCTCCAAGAGAATGGCGGCGATGGCGCCGGTGGCGTTGATCGTGATGTGCCGCCCGGCGGCCTCGTCCACGGCGGCGGCCAGGGCGCGCAGGGCGGTGATGAAGCGGCCGTCCACCCCCTGGGCCTCGGCCACGGCCAACAGCTTGGGCGGGCGCGGGTCGTCGGGCTTGTGCAGGTGATGGCCGAAGCCGGGCATCCGCTCGCCCCTGGCCCGGTGATCCTCCGCGATGCGCCGGGCTGCCGCCTCGGTTCCGGCGGGGTCGTCCGCGATCTCCCGCAGCAGGCGCGCCGAATTCTCCATGGTGCCGACGAACTGACTGCCCACGGCCAGCAAACCGCCGGCGACGGCGGCCTGCAACGCTTCCGGCGCGCTCATGTAGAGCAGGCGGGCCGTGATGGCGCTGGGCGACAGGCCATGATCCATCAGGACGACGAGCACGGCATCGAGGATCGCGACGTCCCTGGGCGCCGCCTCGCGCCCGGTGATCAAAAAGAACATGGCGGCGGTAAAGCTGGTCTCCCCCACCATCTCCTCGACCAGGTTCTTCTCGCGGATATAGATCGCGTCGTCGGTATAGCGGCACAGCGCCGTCGTCGGCCCTTGGGTCATTCCGAGTCCTCTTTCTCTCTTGCGGGGTTTCTGCGCGCCGCCAGGGCCGCGCACTTGGCCTCGGCGCGCACGACCTTGCCGACGGCGCTGCGTGGCAGGATGGCCATGATTGTCACGGCCTTGGGCGCCTTGACCGAATCGAGGATGTCCTTGACGAAGGCGACCAGGGTCTCCGGCGTCGCCTCGGCCCCGGGGTTCAACTCGACCGCGGCCTCGACCCGCTCGCCCCATTTGTCGTCCTCGACCCCGAAGACGGTGCATTCGTGGACGGCGGGGTGGCGGCCCAGGGCGCGTTCGACATCGCCCGGATAGACGTTGA
>JABIRQ010000143.1 GCA_018699755.1 Rhodospirillaceae bacterium
CTTCGCGGTCGGCATGGTCGTGGACGCCGCCATCGTCGTGCTCGAGAACATCTTCCGCCTGCGCCAGGAGGGTCGATCGACCGCCGAAGCCGCCTATCACGGCGCGCGCCAGGTCTGGGGCGCGGTGCTCGTCTCGGCCCTGACCACGGTCGTGGTCTTCGCCCCGATCCTGGTGATGGACCTGGAGGTCGGGCAGCTCTTCCGCGACATCGCCGTGGCGATCTCAGTCGCCGTGCTGCTGTCCTTGGTGGTCGCCGTGACCGTCATTCCGGCCCTGGCCAAGCGCCTTCTGAGCGGGCCTCCGCCAAGCGCCGAGACGCAACTTCGCCTGCCGGTCGTCGATTCGTTGGCCGACCGCTTCGTCGCGGCCGTCATGGCCTTCACCCGGCGAACGACCGCCAGCCGCGCGGCCTCGGTCGCCGTCGTGGCCATGGTCTGCGGGGCGGCAGCCCTGGCGACCTGGACCTTCCTGCCCAAGCTGGACTATCTGCCGGAGGGCAACCGCAACTTGGCCTTCGGCGTGATGCTGCCGCCGCCCGGATACAACCTCGAAACCACGGCCGAGATCGCCACCGGGATCGAGGACAAACTGCGCCCTCATTGGGCGTCGGAAACCGGCTCCGAATCGGCCTCGGGCGAGTCGGTCAAGATCGACAACTTCTTCTTCGTGGTGTGGCGCAACCAGACCTTCCTGGGGGCCAGCGCGGTCGATCCGACCCGGGCCTCGGAACTGGTGCCGGTGGTGCGCGACGCCATGTTCCAGGAGCCGGGCACCTTCGGCTTCGTCAACCAGCTGTCGCTGTTCGGCCGGGGCATCGGCGGCGGTCGGCTGATCGAGTTCAACATCTCGGGTCCCGATCTGCAGGCGGTGTTGGACGTGGCCCTGCGCGCCACCCAGCTTATTTCCGGCACGGTCTTTCCGCCGACGGAGGGCCATCAGCTTCGCCCCAATCCCGGGCTGGAGCTGGGCGCGCCGGAAATACGCGTGATCCCGGACCCGGTCCGGCTGGCCGATAGCGGCGTGACGGCGACAGAGCTGGGCCTGACCGTCGACACCTATAACGACGGCTTGCGGGTCGTGGAAATCACGGTCGACGGCAAGCGTCTCGACCTCACCCTCCTCGGGCCGGAGCGCAACATCCGCCAGACCCAGGGCATCAACAACCTGCCGGTCGTGACCGAAAGCGGCGCGATCCTGCCGGTCTCGGCCCTCGCCGCCATCCAGGTCACCGCCGGCCCGGTCGAGATCCGCCATCTGGAGCGGGCGCGCACCGTAACCCTGGAAATCCGCCCGGCGCCCGAGGTGCCGCTGGAATTCGCGCTCGAACGGCTCGATCGCGAGGTCATTCAGATATTGAAAAGCGAGGGCCTGCCGCCGGGGGTCAGGCTCGGCTGGTCCGGCACGGCCGATCAGCTCGCCGAGACCTGGGACGAGATGGTGGTCAACCTCGCCCTGGCCGTGATCATCGTCTACCTGGTGATGGCCGTCCTGTTCGAAAGCTTCATCTACCCGCTGATCATCGTGCTTTCGGTGCCCCTGGCGACGGCGGGCGGGGTCGGCGGGCTGGCCCTGCTCAACATCTGGGTCTATCAGCCGCTCGACATGCTGACCCTGCTCGGCTTCGTCATCCTCGTCGGCATCGTCGTCAACAACGCCATCCTGCTGGTCCACCAGACCATCTTCCATGTCCGGCAGGAGAGCGACGGCGTGCAGGAGGCCATCCTGAAGGCCACGCGCAACCGCATCCGGCCGATCTTCATGTCCACGACGACGAGCGTGTGTGGCATGCTGCCGCTGGTCGTCTTTCCCGGCGCGGGCTCCGAACTCTATCGCGGCCTCGGCTCGGTCGTGCTCGGCGGCCTCAGCCTCTCCGCGCTTCTCACCCTGCTGATCATCCCGCCGCTGCTCCGCCTGGTCGCCGGACTCGCCGAGGCCAGCGCCGCCGGGCGCAAGGCCGGCCGGGCCGGGTCTCCCGCCGAATAGGCCCCCGGAACGCGGCCTCAATCCAGCGCTTTTCGGATCACGAAAATATAGACGCCGCCATCCTCGCGGGATTCGACCAGGGTATCGCCCGTCGCCTCGCAAAAGGCATCAAAATCGCGCACGGCGCCGGGATCGGTGGCATGGACTTCCAGGGTCTCTCCCGCCGCCAGGCCCTTGCGGGCGCGGCGAGCGCGCAGCACCGGCAGCGGGCAGTTGAGGCCCTTGGTATCGAGGAAATGGTCGGCCATCGCGGGCGGTCCGGCTCGGAGAAGCGAGGGTTGGGCGGATCGAAGCCCGGATGATACGCGGGCGGCCCGGCGCGACCAACCGGAGGCCGCCGTTTTCCACCGCCACCGTATAGACAGCGCCGACGCCTGCATTATCCTGTGGCCCATGGATGTGATGACCTTCGAAGCGAACACGCGGCGCGCCAGCGCGATGCTCAAGGCGATGTGTAACGATCGCCGGTTGCTGATCCTGTGCCACCTGGCCTTGGGCGAAAAATCGGTCAGCCAACTCGGGCAACTCGTCGATCTCAGCCAATCGGCCCTGTCCCAGCATCTGGCCCGCCTACGCCGCGAGAAGATCGTCGCCACCCGCCGCGAATCGCAGACGATCTACTACCGCATTTCGAGCCCGGAGGCGGCGGCGCTGATGGAGACCCTGCACGCGATCTATTGCGGCGTGCCGACCACGGTGTGCATCGAGGGCAGCGCCGCAACCGCCCAGATGCCCCCGGACGACTAGGCCCGTTCCGGTCTTGTCGGAAGGCCAAGGACGCCACCGAGCTAGACCGCCCCTCCTCCTTAAATCGTCATTGCCCGGCTCCGCCCGGGCAATCCAGGCCGCCGGTGCTCTGGATGCCCCGGGCTTACGCCGGGGCATGACGAGTCTCAGGGGCTCGCGTGAAAACATCCCGCGGCGCTTCCGGGGATAAAAACCGCTCTAAGACCCGGCCGTCCCTAGACCGTGTCCACAGGAATGCGCAGGTAGCGGGTGCCGTTCCGGTCCGGCGGCGGCAGGTTTCCGGCGCGGATATTGACCTGGACGGCGGGCAGCAGAAGGGCCGGGACGTCGAGTTCCTTGTCGCGCTCGGTCCGCATGGCGACGAATTCCGC
>JABIRQ010000425.1 GCA_018699755.1 Rhodospirillaceae bacterium
AAGGGAATGCCGTCGCGGAATTCGGCGATGACGCCCTGGCCGCAACATTCCTCGGGCAGCTTGACCATCAGATGCGTGCCCTTGGTGCCGGTGACCCGGCGCTTGACGCCGTTGGCAGCCAGTTCGTTGACCCGGTCGATCCACATGCCAGTGGTGTTCAGAACCAAAGGCGCGCGCGCGGTGGCGATGCCGGATTCGCCTGCGCTGTCGGCGATGGTCACGGCCCAGTTGCCGTCGGCTTCGCGCTCCAGCCCCTGAACAGGGGTGTGGTTACGCACCACCGCGCCCAGCCGTTCGGCGTCGAGCACCGTGTCCAGGCAGATGCGCTCCGGCCATTCGAAACGGTATTCCTGATAGCTCGCGAGGCCGGTCAACTTCTCCGTGTCGCGCAGATTGCGCACCAGCGGCTGGTCCATGAACTCCGAGCGCTTGTAGCGGCGCGATTCGAGCGGCACGTCCTTGGGCCCCAGGAGCTTGAGCATCCCGAAGGCCGCGGACAAGTGCCAGGGCTTGTACTTCCCACCTTCCCAGACCGGGACGTAGAACTTTTCCGGGCTGAGGCGCGGCCGCATCGTCCGCACCACCTGGGCGCGGCAGGTCATGGCTTCCCTGGCGCGCCGGCAACCCGAAAGGAACATCTTCGGGTCGGACATGAATTTGAGCACGGGCGAATTGCCCGCGACCACATAGGGCCGCCCCTCCCCCGGCTCCATATAGCGCAGCCCGCAATGGAGCAGGCGGCCCGAGCGGCTGCTCGATCCCGATCCGAAATCGCCCTTGTCGACCAGCAGCACGGCATAGCCTTCGGCCGCCAAATGCTGGGCCGCGCTCGCCCCGACCACGCCGCCGCCCATGACGATCGTGTCGAAGTCTTGCCCGTTCAGGGATTCGAGACCGCGTCTGGCCATGGCCGCCATCCTCCAGGTCGATGATTTCCGACGATACCGCCCCTGCGAAAGAGCCTGCCGTCCTTTTACGCCACCGGCGCGAAGCTGTCGCTCCGCGCCAGCCGCCACGCGCCGTCATAGCTATCGTAGCCGCTCTCGCCTTGAAGCAACGAGCCCGGCTCCAACAGCGGAAAGGCCTTGTCGGCCGACAGCACCTCGCCGCTCTTCTGGCGCACCATTAGATGCCAGGGCTGCAACTCCATCGGCGTCTCGAAGCCCGCGGCCGCGACGATCTCGTCCAACGCGCGCAGGGTGTTGCGGTGAAAGCGGGCGACCCTATGCGCCTTGTCCTCGACGACCAGGGCCCGCTGGCGCAACGGGTCCTGGGTCGTCACGCCGGTCGGGCAGTGGTTGGTATGACAGGTCTGCGCCTGGATGCAGCCCAGGGCGAACATGAAACCGCGCGCCGAATTGCACCAGTCGGCCCCCAGGGCATGGGCCCAGACCAGATCGAAGGCCGTGACCAGCTTGCCGCTTGCGCCCAGGCGGATGCGGTCGCGCAGCCCGGCGCCGATCAGGGCGTTGCGCAGGAAGGTCAGGCCCTCGGCCAGGGGCGTGCCGACATGGTTGGTGAATTCGAGCGGCGCGGCGCCGGTCCCGCCCTCCTTGCCGTCGACCACGATGAAGTCCGGCAGGATGCCGGTCTCCAGCATCGCCTTGACCAGGGCCATGACCTCCCACTGATGGCCGACGCAGAGCTTGAAGCCGACGGGCTTGCCGCCGCTGCCCTCGCGCAGGTCCTGAAGGAAGTGGACGAACTCGAGCGGCGTCGAGAAGGCGCTGTGGAAATGGGGCGAGACGCAATCCTCGCCAATCGGCACGTCGCGCGCTTCGGCGATCTCGGCCGTGACCTTGTCGCCGGGCAGAACGCCGCCATGGCCGGGCTTGGCGCCTTGGGACAGCTTGACCTCGACCATCTTGACCTGATCGTCGACCGCCCGCTCGGCGAAGCGGGCCGGGTCGAACCGGCCCTCGTGGTCGCGGCAGCCGAAGTAACCGCTGCCGAGTTCCCAGATCAGGTCGCCGCCCCGGCGATGATAGCGGCTGATCCCGCCCTCGCCCGTGTCATGAGCGAACTTGCCGATGCGCGCGCCTTCATTCAGCGCGGCGATGGCATGGGCGCCGAGGGAACCGAAGCTCATCGCCGAGATGTTGTATATCGAGGCGTCGTACGGCCGGCGGCAGGCTTCGCCGCCGATGCGGATTCGGTGGTCTCCCTCGCCATGGGGCCGGGGCGCCATCGAATGGGTCAGCCAAGTATAGCCGGCCTCGTAGACGTCATGGCGCGTGCCGAAAGGCCGGCGCTCCTCCTCGCCCTTGGCGCGCCGATAGACGAGCGAGCGTTGCTCGCGGCTGAACGGCACTTCGTCCCGGTCGCTCTCGATCAGGTATTGCCGGACCTCCGGCCGAATCCCCTCGAAGACCCAGCGCAGATGGCCGACCACCGGATAGTTGCGCAACAGGCTGTGGCGCGTCTGCAAGAGATCGTGAATGCCGAGCGCCACGATCAGGCTCAACCCCGCCGCACCCCACAGCGCCGGCAACCAGACCAAGCCGATCACAAGCACCGCCAAGGTCAGCAGGAACAGGAATGCGAGAGGAGCGTACCGGGTCATTCAGGCGCCTCGCAGGTGAAATCGCCGCCCAGGATAAACGCGCATGCACCCCCCTGCCATCGCTTCCGATGCCGCCCGACAAACCAATTCAGGCTCTGTCCCGCACCGCCGCCTCCAGGGCGTCGACGAAGCGTTGGCGGTCGCGGTCGTTCATCGCGCGGCCGCCGCCGCCCTGGATCGCGCCCGTGTCGCGCAGATGGGCCATCAGGTCGCGGGTGGCGAGGACCGCGCCGATACCCTGCTCGGTGAAGGGCCGGCCATCGTTGCCGATCGCGCGCGCGCCGGCCTTGATGACCCGGTCGGCAAGCGGGATATCACCGGTGATGACGACATCGCCGGGGCCGACGCGCTCGGCGATCCAGTCATCCGCCGCATCCGGCCCGTCGGGCACCAGCACGTTGCGCACGCGCGGGTCGGTGCCGGTGCGAAAGCCCCGGTTGCTGACGATATGGACGACCAACCCGTGGCGCTCGGCCACGCGCAGAATTTCCCGCCGCACCGGACAG
>JABIRQ010000223.1 GCA_018699755.1 Rhodospirillaceae bacterium
CTTCGCGGCCTTGCAGCGGCCGACGGACCCCTCGGCGCAGACTTGCGATCCGTCGACCCAAAGCGCGCCGGAAAGGTCCGCGTTGAGGAAATCGGCGCCGCGCATCTCCGCGCCGGTGAGATCGGCGCCCCGGAGAATGGCGCGAAACAGCTTCGCGCGCTGCAAATTCGCGCCCTTCAGCGAAGCGCCGGTCAAATCCGCCTTGGTCATGTCCGCCTCGGCCAGGCGGGCGCCGTCCAGGATCGCCCCGACCAGCACCGTGCTGATGAATTTGGCCCGAAAGGCATCGGCGCCGGACAGGACACTGCCCGAGAGGTTGGCCCGCATAAAGCTGGTATCCCGCAGATGCGCGCCGCTCAGATCCACTTCCGTCAGATCCCGGCGGTCCATGCGGCAACGCTTCCAGTCCACCCCCGGGGCGGGGAAGTCCGTGCAATCCGCCAGCACCGGCCCCGCGACGAGCAGCAACACCGCGACCAACGCGCCCGCCAATGCGTGCGCCGCTCGAGGTCCGGGGAAATGAGTCTGCGGAAGAGCCATGTGTAGGAAGGATAGTAGATCGCCCGACGCCGCGAAACAGGCCCCGGCCGCATGTTTCGATACCTGCCGCCGAAGCCGGGCGCCCTGCCCGACCGCTTGACACCCCGTCCGCCGCGGCGTTGTCATCGACCCGGCTCGAATCGACCGGGGGTAGAATCGCAATGGCGGCGCGCATGGGGCAGGAACTGCCGTTCACGGAAGTGGAGCACGAACGCCGCATCGCCCGCGCGCGGGCCGCGATGGTCGAAGCGGGGATCGACGCGGCCCTGCTGTTCGACCCGGAGAACATCTTCTATCTGACCGGCTACCAGTCGATCGGCTATTTCACCTTCCAGGCCCTGTTGATCCCACCCAAGGGCAAGCCCGTCCTGATCTCGCGCGTGGTCAACAAATACATTGCCGCGATAACGCCGACCCTGGGCGAGTTCGTCGAGATCGTCGACACGGCCGACCCGGTCGAGGTCGCCCTGGCCGCCATCGCCGATCACACCGCGAGCGGCGTCCTCGGCCTCGAAATGGCGGCCTGGTACATGACCGCCAATATCTACGAGGCCATCAAATCCCATGCCGGACGCGAGGTGCGCGACTGGTCCGGCGTGATCGAGGGCCACCGCATCATCAAGAGCCCGGAGGAGCTGGACCGCATGCGCCAGGCCGCCCGGGCCTGCGAAGCGGGCATGCACGCGGCCCTGGAAGCGGTGCGGGTGGGCGCCACCGAGAACGACGTCGCGGCCGAGATGCACCGGGCCAGCATTGCCGCCGGCAGCGAGTATCTGGGCCATGCCCCGCTGGCCGTGTCGGGCGAGCGCTCGGCCGTCTGTTTCGCCATGTGGCGCCGGCGCGTGCTGGAAGCGGGCGACTGCGTGCTGATCGAGAACGGCGCCTGCATCGACCGCTATCACGCCCTGCAGGCGCGGGTCGCCGTGCTGGGCGAGCCGAGCGACGAGATCAAGCGCGTCTCCGACGCCATCCTGGCCGGCCTCAACGCCCTGCTCGAGACCGTGCGCGCCGGCATCACTTCGGGCGAGGCCGATGCCGCCTGCCGCCGCGAGATCGAGAAGGCCGGGCTGGGCGACCGCTTCGTCCACCGGGTCGCCTATAGCGTCGGCATCGGCTTTCCACCCAACTGGTCGGAGGGCAAGACCCTGTCCCTGCGCCCGGACGATCCCACGCCGCTCCAGGCCGGCATGACCTTCCACAGCGTGCCCAGCATCTTCGGCGGCGATTTCGGCATGGTGTTCAGCGAGACCTTCCACGTCACCGAGACGGGCTGCGAGGTCCTGACCGAATTTCCGCGCGAGCTCCTCGTGCAGTGAGCGGAGACGCCGCTCTCGCCACGCCGCCGGCGACCGGCGGGCGGCCCAACATGCGCCTCTGCGTCATGACGGGCAGCCTCTGCGCGGTCTTCATGATCGGCCAGCTCTACCGCTACGCCACCGCGGTCGTCGCGCCCGATATCGCCCGCGAGATGAATCTGGCGCCGGAGGTCCTGGGCGCGCTCAGCGGCACCCTGTTCTTCTCCTTCGCCGTGATGCAGATCCCCGTGGGCATCCTGGTCGACCGTTTCGGCACGCGCTGGACCATCGCCGGCTTCCAGGTCCTCGCCCTCGCCGGCCCCCTGGTCGTCGCCCAGGCGCAGAACGCGCGCGAGCTGATCTTGGGAGCGGCCCTCATGGGGATCGGCGCGGGGGCGAACCTGATGGCGCCCCTGGTCGCCTATGCTCGCTGGTTCCCGCCCGCGCGCTACGCCACCCTGGTCGCCATCACCATCGGCGTCGGCGGCGGGCTCGGCCAGGTCATCGCCAGCGCGCCCCTGGCCCGGTTCGCCGAAGCCTATGGCTGGCGCGCGACCTATGTCGCGATCGCGGTCCTGGTCGCGGTCGTCGCCAGCATCGCCGTTGCCCTGGTGCGCGATAACCCGCCCGGCATCGACCGCCGGATCGAGGGCGCGCCGGAGACCCTGGGCGGGGCGATCCGCGGCATGCGCGAAGTGCTGACCACGGCCAATATCTGGCGCATGGCGGGTGCCTCGGCCCTGGGCGCGACCCTGATGTTCGCCTTTCGGACGATGTGGGCCGGGCCCTATCTCGCCGATATCCACGGGTTGGACACGGTCGGCCGGGGCGACGCCCTGCTTCTCGTCACCCTGGCCATGCTGGCCGGAACCCTGCTCTACGGCCCGCTGGACCGGATCTTCGACCGGCGCAAGGCCATCGTCATGACCGGCCTGAGCGCGACCGTGGCGATCTTCGCCCTGCTTGCGATCCTGCCCGCGCCGCCGACCTGGCTGGCCCTCTCCCTCCTGGTCGTCCTGGGCGCCGTCGGCACCTTCGACGTGGTCCTGCTGGCCCATGAGCGCGCACTCTTCCCCCACCGCCTGGCCGGTCGTGGGCTGACCACCATCAACACCTTCCATTTTTCGGGGATCGCGTCGCTGCAGGTCGGCACCGGGCTGGTCGTCGGCGCCCTGGCCGCGATCGCCGTTCCGGCCGACGCCTACCGCCTCTGCTTCGCCCTCTTCGCCGGGCTGGGGGTGATCGCCCTGCTGCTCTATCGCAAGGTCCCCGACCGCCGCCCGAGCGCAGGCTTCGACGGCTGATATGCCATGTTTATCGAGCCGTTTTCGTTAGAGCAAAGACGGAAGAGGCTGTGGGGAACCGCTCGCGGAGAGATTGTGATAATGTCCGCGCTGGATGCCGTCGGCGGTTACCGGGCTGGCACAAGCGATGACCCTATGCGTTTCCGGAAATCTCGACCCCCGAGGCACAGGAACTCAATGCGAAACATTGCCGCGTTCACGCCTTTCGTTTTTGCCGCTGCTCTGAGTGCGCTTCCCCTCGGCCAGGACGCTTTGGGCGGTGAGAAATCGTACTCCAACACCGGCTACACCAAGTTCTCCACCTTGTGCCGGGAAGAGGCCGGGCATCGGCAAAACGGTTTCCAGGAAGGCATCGACGGGTACCGCATCGTCGACGCGGTCGCGGACGTGCATGAGGGAAATCACGGCTGCGATATGATCTGTGTCTCGTCCCTTCTGAAGGACGGGTACAAATATATCGAAATGGACGTCGCCATTCCGGACAAACAGTACCTGACCGAAAAAACCGGCAAGTACAGGTTCTCAATCCAGAAAGCAGGCGACGAACGCTGTGGTTTATACGAAATATTCTATTCGGATTACTACAATTCCCACGTCGATACCTTTCCGTTTGCCAAAGGCAATTGCATTGCCTCGGAAACAGTCGACGCATTCCAGGCGCGGGCAGTCCAGGAACTCATATACGAAACGGTCTACAAGTCCGACCGCGAGGAAGTATTCAAATATACCAATACGAAATACTACGATGACGACGTTCTGGATAAGTTGACTTTATTTTCATACAAGAAATCCAAAAAATTCACGCACGAGCAGTGCAAAAAATTGACCGGAAAGAAAGAACGGAATCGAAAAACCTCGGATGTTTTTCTGATTCCTGAAAACTAGGGACACGCCCCGTCCTGCGTCCAACGACACTCCAGCAGATGCCTCAGTACATGTATTCGCGGAACAGCGGGTCGACGCTTTCGCCCCAGCGGTCGCGATAGGCTTCCAGCTTGCGTTCGGCCGGGGTGACGCCGGATTCGGCGATCTCATCCAACGCGCTCAGGAAGTGGCTTTCGTCTTCCCCGAACTCGTCGCTCACCGCGCGGTTCCTGAGCCCGGTCCGGGCGATCTTGAGGGTCTCGACGGCCAGGTCCCGGACCGTGCCGCCCCGGAACGGGGTCTTGAGCGCGCTGCGGGCCACTTCGTTGCGCAGGAACTCGCGCTCCTCGTGGCTCCAATCCTTGACCAGGTCCCAGGCGGCGTCGAGCGCCTCGCCGTCGTAGAGCAGGCCGACCCAGAGCGCGGGCAGCGCGCAGAGCCGGCGCCAAGGTCCGCCGTCGGCGCCGCGCATCTCGATATAGCGCTTGAGCCGGACCTCCGGGAAGGGTGTGGTCATGTGGTCTTCCCAGTCGGTCATCGTGGGGAACTGCCCCTCGAAGCCCGGGAGTTTCCCCGCCATGAAGTCCCGGAAGGAACAGCCTGAAACATCGTGATAGGTGCCGTCGCGATAGACGAAATACATCGGCACGTCGAGCACGTAATCGACCCATCGCTCGTAGCCCATGCCGTCCTCGAAGACGAAGGGCAGCATGCCGCAGCGGTCCGGGTCGGTGTCGGTCCAGATCTGGCTGCGATAGCTGAGATAACCGTTCGGCCGACCGTCGGTGAAGGGCGAGTTGGCGAACAGCGCGGTGGCGATCGGCTGCAGAGCGAAGCTGACCCGTAGCTTCTTCACCATGGCCGCTTCGCTCTCGAAATCGAGATTCACCTGCACGGTGCAGGTGCGCAGCATCATGTCGAGACCCAGCTTGCCCTTCTTAGGCATGTATTCCCGCATGATCTTATAGCGGCCCTTGGGCATCCAATGGATGTCGTCGCGCGCCCATTTCGGGTCGAAGCCGAGGCCGAGGAAGCCGATACCCAGTTCCTCGCCGACCTGCTTGACCTGGTCGAGATGCTGGTTCACCTCGCGGCAGGTCTCGTGGACGGTGCGGAGCGGCGCGCCCGAGAGTTCGAACTGCCCGCCCGGTTCGAGCGAAATGTTGCAGCCGTCGCCGTCGGTCAGGGCGATGACCTTGCCGCGCTCCTCGACGCGCTGCCAGCCGAACCGCGTCATGCCGTCGAGCACGGCGCGAATGCCGACATCGCCCTCGTAGGGCAGGCGGCGCAGGTCGTCGAGGCGGAAGACGAATTTCTCGTGTTCGGTGCCGATGCGCCAATCCTCAGGCGGCTTGGCGCCGCCTTCCAGAAATTCGACGAGTTGGCGCTTGTCGCGAAGCGGCGTGCCTGCATTCTTGGGCGGTGCTGACATGGGGTGGGTCGGTCTCCCGTTCTCGATCGACTTCTACGACGTCAGCGCGCCAGCCCACCGCCCCAATCCCCCATGGCGGACTGCCAGAGGGCGAGCGCGGCAACCGCCGCCGTCTCCGCGCTCAGGACGCGCGGACCCAACGCAACGGGCGTAACAAATTCGAGTTTCCGCAGGCGGTCAAGCTCGACCTCCGCAAAGCCCCCTTCCGGGCCGATCACGAATGCGCCTGGGGCACCCGGCTTGCCGACCCCCACCCCTCCCAACGCCCCGGCCGTCAGATCCGCCTCGACGAAAGGGCGTGGGCCGGGCCGCACAATGCTGGAAGCAGACTCGGCCGCCGAATCGGACTCGGCCGCAATATCGGAAACCCAGGTGCGGGACACGCGCTTCACCTCGTTCGCAACGGCCCGGCGCGCTATGCTTGTCGGGCGATGATGGACACTACCAAAACCACGGGCAAAACCACGGGCAAAACCACGGGCAAAACCACGGGCAAAACCACGGGCAAAACCACGGGCGATTTCGAGGCCGGGGCATCGCCGGTCGATATCCGGCCGGACGCCCTCGTCATGCGAATCCTGCCCCCGAC
>JABIRQ010000185.1 GCA_018699755.1 Rhodospirillaceae bacterium
GCGACAAGACAGACGGCCACCGCCGCAACGACCGTCAGCGCGATGCCGGTGCGAAGCTTCACCGAGCCGCCTTCACCACGACCGGCGCGACCGGCGTCTCGCCGAACATCTCGGGCGCATACATCGCCTCGATGCGGCTGGCCGGCATGACGAAGGTGCCGGGGTTGTTGAGGCGCATGGTGTATTGGATGACCCGCTTGCCCTTGGGCAGATACTCGAAATAGGCGCGGTAGGAATCGAAGCGCCGCTCCTCGAAGGCGGGGCGGAACCAGCCCGAATCGCTTTCACCCGCGGTCAGCAGGGCGGAATCGCCGCCCAGGCCGCTGCCCAGGATCGCCGCGCCGGCCGGCACCGGATCGTCGAACACCACCCAGGTCATATCGGCCTGGGCCTCGACCTCCAGGGTCACGCGGGCGACGTCGCCGCGCCGCCAGACGCCCGGCTCGGCCTGGCTGACCGGTTCGACCTTGCGGGTGATCCGGTAGCCGCTCGACAAGGGCTCCTTCAGCGGGATCGCCGCCTTGGCCTGCACGAAGGCCCAAGGCTTGCCCGTGCCTTCATGACGAAGGTCGAGATCCGCCGGCCCGTCCGCCCAGGGCAGAAGCGGCAGGTCCGCCTGTTCGGTGCCGCGCCAATTCACGCTTTCCTTCGCCGCGCCGTATTGGGCGGTGCTGCGCCCGGTGACGGGATCGGCCTCGAAGGCGGCGGCGAACTTGTCGACCGCCAGGACGCCCCAGGCATTGGCGACCGTGGTGCCCCAGCGACCCTTGTCCCGGCGGGCCAACGCGCCGCGCAACATGCGCGGCATATCCTCGCGCCATTGCGGATCGCCCAGCATGGCGAGCACCGCGCGCACCGCGTTGCTGTCGGTCGAGACCATCAGCCACCACAAGCCGTCGCCGCGCTCGGTCGAGAAGCCCATGGTCGTTCCCTGGAAATTCAGGCGCGAACGCAGGTTCTGCCGGGCCGCGTCGAGATGGCTGCCCCGGTCCGGCAGGTCGAGTCGCCCCAGAATGCCGATCCAATCGATCAAGGCCGAGGTCGGCAGCAGCTCCGGCGCGATCTCGAGCGAAGTCAGCATCTCGGGCTTGGCCGCGCCGTAGCGCGCCAGGGCGGCGATCGCCGCGAGTTTCCGCACGTCCAGATCGGCCGCCCGCAAGGCCCCCCTGCGCATGATCCGCCCTTCGACGAATTTGGTCAGGCCGCCGATCATGGCCTGGCGCGTGCCGTCGGGGATCGGTCGGTCGGCCTCGTCCGCGACCGCCAGGACATAGGACGTCAGGACATCGGAGCCCGACAGCCAGTCGCTGGGGAAATATTTCGCCAAGCCGTCCGAATCGAGATAGCCCGGCGCCCGCGCCATCAGATCGGCCCAGGCCGCGTCGTCGTGCAAGGCGACCGCCTTGGAGGCTTTCTGCTCGAAGCAGGTATAGGGATAGGCGGCCATATAGGCCTCCACCGCATCGAGCGGCCCGGCGAGGCCTGCGCGCAAGGACACCGCGATGCCGCCCCGCCCCGGCAGGGCATCGGCCGGGCGTGCGACAGGCTGACTGTAAAGTCCGGCGATCTGCGCCAGGGTGGCCTGGTAGACGCGCACCGGCACCGATTCCGCCACCTCCTGACGGGCCGCCACACGGTCCTCCGCTTCGGCCGCGCCGGCCGAAACGTCCCAGGCCAGGGCACGCGCACCGGCCGGCACGACGGCCTCCCAGGTCAACTCATGGGCCGCACCAGGCTCGATCGTGACCGTCCGGTCGGGCAGAGGGCCGACCGACGGCGTCACCACGGCCGTCGCCTGCACGGTCAGGGATTCGGCCGTCGTGTTGCGCAGGGTGAAGACCGCGTCGAATTTATCGCCGGTGCGTACCAGGGGCGGCAGGCCGGAGAGCAGGATCAGGTCCTGCGACGTGCGAATCTCGGCCTTGCCCGTGCCGAACAGGCCGAGCCCGCCGGTCGCCACCGCCACGATGCTGTAGGAGGTGAGAGAATCGTTGAGCGGGATATCGACCTCCGCCGTCCCGTCGGCGTCCAAGACCACCCGGCCACGCCACAGAAGAAGGGTGTCAAACAATTCGCGCGCCGTGGCCCGCCCGCCGCCGCCACCCGCGGGCACGGCCTTGCGGCCGTAATGGCGTTTGCCCACCACCTGCATCTGCGCCGTCGCGGTGCGCACCTCGATCCCCCGCTCGCCCATCATGGCGGAGAGCAGGTCCCAGGACGGATTGGGCGCGAGTTCCAGCAATCCGTCATCGACCGCCGCCAGGGCGATCTCGGTTCCCTCGGGCGGGGCCGAACCATCGGCCCGGCGGGCGCTGATCCGCACCTTGGCGGTGCCGCGAATATCGTAAACCTGCTTGTCGGTCTCGACCCGCACGTCCAGGCGATGGGGCTGCCACCCGACCCGGATCTCGGCCATGCCCAGGCGATAGGCCGGCTTGGAAAGATCCACCAGGGCCGTCGCCTCGCCGCCTTCCTTGGGCAGGAAATCGACATCCCATTCCCGTCCCAGATCGGCCAGCCAGGACCGCACCGGCCCGACCCGCCCGCGCAAGGCGAGCACGGAAACGAAAACGTTGGGCGAATAGTTGTCGCGCACCGGCACTTCGACCACCGGCCTGTCGCCGGACAGCTCCGTGACGAAACCGTCGATCACGCCCTCGCGCTGGACCGTGACCAGCGCCGTGGCCTGGCGGAACGGCATGCGCACCTGGAAGCGGGCAGTCTCGCCGCTTTGGTATTCTCGGCGCTCCGGCAACAGATCCATGCGGTCGCTGTCGGTGCCCGAGAACCACCAATCGCCTTCGCCCACGACCCAGACGCTATAGGTCGAGTGGGTCGCGTTGCCGTCCGCATCGCGAGCCTCGGCGCGGATCACCACCTCGCCCGTCGCACCCGGAGCGATATCGCAGAGAAGCAGACCCTGCTCGTTCGTCGTGCCGGCGCAGCCCGTGTCCAATCGGGTCGTGACCTCGGCGTTCTCGTAGCCATAGAAGCCGCCGATCAGGCGCTTGCGGTAGGAATAGGACTGGCGCGAGTAGAGCGCGACCTCAACCGCCTGGCCGGCGAGCGGCTTGCCGTCCAGGCCGAGGGCCAGAACCCGAAAGATCAATTCCTCCTCGCTCGCCACCCAGCCATCCGTCCGGATGCCGAGACTGAGCGCGGCGGGCCACAGATCGAAGCGATTGGCCGCGGTCCGGATCTCGCCATTGGCGTCCTGGTACTCGAGTTCGGCGACGAGGCGCGCGCGCCCGTCCATGGCCGGCAGGTCGTCGACCGAGACCCGCGCCGCGCCGTCCGCATCGAGGGTCAGCGGCTGTACGCTGACCGTGCCTTCGGCCGGTGTCGTCCGATCCGCATCCGCGTTCGTGCCCTCGCGCACGTCCTCGCCGCCGAAGACGAAATCGCCGTATTCGGGAAAGCGGGGTTCGCGCTGCTCGACCAGGGTGCGCAACTTGACCGGCAAGCCGGAAGCCGGGCCGCCGGACAGGTAACCGACGAACAGGTCCAAGGGCACGACCTTCGGTGCGACCATGGGCTTGGCCGGGCCTTGCACCTCAGCGCGCATCGTCGGCACGCGATACTGCTCGACCCGGAAGGAGCCGGCCGTCTCCCAGGAATCGTCGCCCAGGTCGATCGACACGTCGTATGTGCCGAGCTTGGCCTCCTTGGGAATATCGAAACTGCCGAGCGCCGAGCCGCGAGCGTTGAAATCGGCGGTCTGGTCGTAGGTCTGACCGCTGCCGCCATGGGTGATCCGCACATTCGTCTTGCCCGGGAAGCCCGGCGGCAGGGCGAAGCCCGCCTCGGTGTGGCGGCGCAGGACATGCTTCATCGAGACGGTTTCTCCGGCCCGGAAGAGCGGGCGGTCGAAGACGGTATGGACCAGATCGGCCTCCCATTCCGAGCCGGTCCGCAGGCCGAAATCATAGGGCGAGATTCCGTCGCCCCATTCCGACAGGGTGAAGCTCAGATCCCCGTCCTTGCGCGCGCTGACGAACAATTCGCCGACGATCCAGTTGTTGCAATTCCAGCCGCCGCGATCGTCGGGCAGCATGTCTCGGATGCGGGCGATGCCCTCGCCGTCCGTCTCGCCGCGCCACAGGGCCTCGCCCGTGCAGGGATCGCTGACCCGGACGGCCGCACCCGCGACCGGCGCGCCTTCATCCAGGCTGGTCACCCAGACGAGAGAGGATTCGCGGCCGCGCAGGAAATGCACGGCCATGTTCGTCACCAGGGCCGCGGTCGCGACATAGCGCGGCCGCTCCTCGCCCAGCAGCGCGGCGCCCAGTTTGGGGCTGGCCAGTTCGACGACATGGAAGCCGGGCTCCTTCAAGGGAATGCCCACGACCTCGAAGGATTTGGGGCCGTTCGGCTTGGGGACGAGAAAGGCGCTCGTCTCGTCGTCGCCGGAAAAGACGGACTCGCTGCCCGTCCGTTCGACCCAGCGATGACCGCCGTCATCGCCCTGCACCCACTCGCCGCTGCGTTGCATCGCCTCGACCACCCGCTGCATCCAGCGCGCAATCAGCGCGTCGTCGTCCGTCAGGCGCAGGCTGCGCGCCGGCATGGCATCGGCAAAGCCGGTTTGCCGGGCCGCGACCTCGGGCTCCAAATCGCGCAAGGTCACCGGCAGGACGCCGCCTTCTTCCAATTCGAGAATGCCGAATTCGCCCGGAAACTTGGCCAGGGGCGGCAGGCTGTCGGTCGCCACTTCCAGCGGAAAGCCGACGGCATTGGCCAAGAGGCGGCCGCTGTCGTCCACCAGTCCCGCCGGCAATTCGATCCGGAAGCTCGCCATCTCCTCGAACGGCCCGGGGAACGTCACACGGGCAACGAAGGGGATTTCCTCCGGCCCGTCGATCATCGCCTCATGCACGCCGCCGTCTGCGCCGATCAATGAGATTTTCGCGGCGGCGGCGCGCGGGATCGGCGTGTTGAAGGTCAAGGTCATGGGCCGCATCGGCAGGCAGGCGGCATCCGCGTTCACCTTCTCGCAGGAGAACCGGGCAAGAAATGTCGGCCGGACCCGGAAGGCGATCGATTGATCCTGCCCGGTCGCGATGCCATCCAGGGTTTCGACACCGGCGCCCCAGACCAGATGAACCTGGCTTTCGGGCGGCAGGGTGCGCTGGCAGCGCAGTGCCACGATCCGCTCGATAGCCTGGGCATTCGGGGTTGCCTGATCGCTTTTCGGCAGATTGCGCCCGGCCCGCACGATCAATCCCTCGAAACCGCCTATCTCGTCGGATCGGCCGAGCAACGCGTCGCGATCCGCGCCTTCCAGAACATCGACGGCGATCAGCTCGGAAAGGCCCTCGACCGCGCAATGGGCGTTGGCCGCGATCGAAGCGGGCGACGCCGGCGCATCCAGCGCCAGGAGAAAGATCTGGTCTTCCTCGATCGACTGATACGACGACGGCAGATAGTCCCGAATCGACGGCCCGCCGGTGTCGAAGGAGAAGCTCTGCTGGCCCAGCACCGGTTCGCCGCCGGCCGTCGCCAAGCCCGCGCTCAGGGCGAAACCGCACCGCATCCCGCCCGGCAGGTCGTGATCGAAATCGTAGACCCAGTTCCGCGTATCGGCCCAGCGGCCGCGCCCGGAAACGAGGCAGTCGACAGTGAAGGGATCTGCGAGACGCGGATCGCCGAGCGCGACCATCGGCGCCGAGAAGCGCACCGCCACCTGGCGCGGGTCCTTGACCGTACCTTGGGGCGAGAAGACTTCGACCCGCGCGGCCTCGGCCCGGGCGGGCGCCGCCGCGAGAATCAGCAGCACGCCGACCGTCACCAGAAACCAAGCCGCTCTCATATCGAATCTCCATCCGCCCGACCGCACTGGTCCTTCAGACTCTAGCCCGAATCGGTCGGAAATTGGGCCGCTTTCGGACCGTCCCGTGAAATCTGGCGGATATTCGCGCAGCTTGGGCCGGCTTTACATTTCTTTACCCGGCGGACAAACGCCGGAAACCGCGCGCGGCCATTCTCTCCTCGTCGAACCCTCTCCCCCAAACGATACGAGGCACGAAAATGGCAGACGAAACTCCCCGGACACCCAAGAGCGGCCGCTCGCGCGGGCGCTGGATCTTCTATGCGATCGCCGGCCTGATCGGCGCGGTCGTGGGCGGCACGGCATTGACCGCCGGCGCCCATTCGGACAAGGACCGCGGCGCGGACCATGGTGGGTGGGGCGACCACAAGAAGGGGCCCTTCGCCGAGAAGAAGATCGATTTCATGCTCTACCAGCTCGACGCCACGGCGGAGCAGCGCGAGGCGGTCAAGGGCATCATGGCCGCCGCCCACGAGGACATGAAGGCGATGCGCGAGACCCAGGAGAGCGGCCGTGAAGCCTTCGCGGCGGCGCTCGCCAAGCCGGTTGTCGATCGCCAGGAACTCGAGAGCCTGCGCAAAAGCCATCTCGAGGCTTTCGACCGGATGAGCGCGCGGATGGTCCAGGCCATGGCCGATGCGGCCGAGGTTCTGACCCCCGAGCAGCGGGTCGAACTGGCGGAGTTCGCCGAGAAGATGGACGGCCGGCATTCGCGCCACTAGGCGAAGGCCGGTCCCCAAAGAACCGAAGCGGCGCCGTGCGGGCATTCCGTCCGCACGGCGTCCGTGTTAGAGGGGCAAGCATGACCCGCCTTCTGATGATCGAAGACGACCGCGAATTGGCCGAGATGCTGGGCGCCTATCTCGCCGGCGTGGGCATGGTCCTGGAGCATCGCGACACGGCCGCGGACGGCTTGGCAACCGCCCTCGAAGGCGGTCATGACGCGATCATTCTCGACCTCATGCTGCCGGACGGCGACGGTCTCGACCTGTGTCGATCGATCCGCGCCCGTTCGACCGTGCCCATCCTGATGCTGACCGCGCGCGGCGAGGATTCGGACCGCATCGTCGGGCTGGAAATCGGCGCCGACGACTATCTGCCCAAACCCTTCAACCCACGCGAGCTTCTGGCCCGCCTGCGCGCGATCCTGCGCCGGGGTGCCGCCGCGACGGCGGAACGGGACACGGCCCTGCGCTTCGGCCGTCTGACCATCGACCGGGCCGCCCGCGTGGTCCGGGTCGATGGCACCGAGAAATCACTGACCGGCCATCAGTTCGACCTGCTTTGCGCCCTGGCCGAAAGCGCGGGACGGGTGCTGAGCCGCGAGCAACTGATGGACCTCGTGAAGGGCGAGGAGTTGGAGGCGTTTGACCGCAGCATCGACGTTCATGTCTCGCGCATTCGCGCGGCAATCGAGGACGACCCCAAGACGCCCCGGCGAATCCTGACCGTGCGGGGGGCCGGCTACCTTTTCGCCCGCCGCCAGGACGAGGTGGACGGCGCATGAGCCGCCGCCTCTTCATACAGGTCTATCTGACCTTCCTGGCCATCGTCGTCTTGTTCTGCGTTCTTGCGTCCCTGGCCTGGTGGCTCGTTCGCGACGACCGGCCCCATCCGGACCTCTATCGCGGGCTCGGCACCGTGCTGATGGAAGTCCTGCCACCGGCCGGCGCACCGCAGAGAGAGCTCGATGCGGCCCTGGCCCGCCTTGGCAAGAGCCTCGATTCGCGGCTCACAATCCGGGACCAGGACGGCAGGCTTCTGGGCCATCACGGCAAGCCCTTGGCTCTCCCGCCGTCGGACACGCGGCGGGGAGGCTGGCGCAAGGGGCATATGATCGGGCCCGTCTTCTCCTTCCCCTTGCCCGACGGGCGCATCGTCCAACTTCGGCCGGAACGGCCCAGTACCACCGGACCAGCCCTCGGCTTTCTCGCCGCCCTGGCCCTGCTCGCCGTCGCCGTGGCGCTCGGCGCCTATCCCCTGGCCCGGCGGGTCGCGGGCCGGTTGGAGCGCCTTCAGGCACGGGTCGAAGCCCTGGGGGCAGGCGATCTTTCGACACGCATCGAAATTGAGGGTCGCGACGAGATCGCCGCCTTGGCGAAGAGCTTCAATGAAGCCGCCGCGCGTATCCAGGCCTTGGTCGAGGCCCAGCGCAACACCCTGGCGGCCGCCTCGCACGAACTGCGCTCTCCGCTCGCGCGGATACGCATGGCCGTCGAGCTGCTGGTCGAGCGCAACGACCCCGAGCTGCGCGCCCGGATCGAGCGGGACGTCGCCGAGCTGGACGGCCTGATCGAAGAAATTCTGCTGGCCAGCCGCCTGGACACTCTGGAGAAACCCGCCCTGCGGGAACGCCTGGACCTGCGCGATCTCGTCGCGGAAGAAGCCGGGCGGGCCGGCGCCGAGGTCTCCGGCGATTCGGCCGCGGTGGATGGAGAACGGCACCTGCTTGCCCGCATGATCCGGAACCTGATCGAAAATGCCGGTCGCCATGCGCCGGGCGGCCCGATCGAAGTCGAGGTTCGCGCCCAGGACGGCCGCGCGATCCTGCGCGTGCTGGATCGGGGGCCCGGGGGTCCCGAGGAAGACCGGGAGCGTATCTTCGAGCCTTTCTACCGCCGCCCCGGCATGCGCGAAGGGAAGGATAAAGGGGTTGGACTGGGTCTCGCCCTGGTCCGCCAGATCGCCCGGCGCCATGACGGAACGGCGGTCTGCCGGCCGCGCGACGGTGGCGGCACCTGCTTCGAGATCGTCTTTCCCGCCGCCGAAGATTGAGTCTTTTGCGAGCGTCTTAAAGAATCCGGCGCGCGCGCAATTCCTCGATCACGGAATCCGCCGCGGCTTCGGGATCCATATCCCCGGTGCGCAGATGCAGCTCCGGATTCTCCGGCGCTTCATAGGGCGAATCGATGCCGGTGAAGTTCGTGATCTGGCCGGAACGGGCCTTGCGATAGAGTCCCTTGGGATCGC
>JABIRQ010000164.1 GCA_018699755.1 Rhodospirillaceae bacterium
CGTGGCGGTGGTGTAGCTGCCATAGGGCCAGTCCTCGAACCGGAAGGTCGCGTAGTCCTTGAGCGCGGCATCGCGGTAGAGGACGGTCGAGCAGCCCTTGGCCGCGAAGCCGTTCTTGTGCAGATCGGCGCTCATCGACCAGACGCCGGGAATGTTGAACTCGAACTCCGGCACCGGATAACCCAGCTTGCGCACGAAGGGCGCCTGGTAGCCGCCGACGCAGGCATCGACATGGAACCAGATGCCATGCTCGGCCGCGATCTCCGTCAGATCGCGGATCGGGTCGATCACGCCGAAGGGATAGCAGGGCGCCGAGCCGACCATCAGGATCGTGTTCTCGTCGACGGCCGCGCGCATCGCCGCGACATCGGCCCGGCCGTCCTCCTTGACCGGAATGCGCGCCACCTCCAGGCCCATCATCCAGGCCGCCTTGTTGAAGGCCGGATGGGCGGTGAAGGGCAGCAGCAGGCGCGGCGTGCCGGGAATGTCGCGCTTGGCCTTGGCGTGTTCGACGGCCGCCTTGACCGCGCAGAGGATGCTCTCGGTGCCGCCCGTCGTGGTGTTGCCGCCCGCGCCTTCCGGACCCTGGAGAATCTCCAGGGCCATCTTGATGATCTCGTCCTCGAACTGGGTGATGGTGGCGAAGCCGACCTTGCGCGCCTTGGCCTGGGCCCCGCTGTAAAGCGCGTTCTCCAGCAGGAACATGCCGTAGGCCTCGCGCGTCATGTCCATCAGCGCGTCGTCGACGAAATAGCAGGACATGAGCATCCGCCCTTCCCGCCATTTGGGATCGTCCTTCTGGACCTCCAGCACCTCGGCCTTCAGGTCGGCCCAGGGAATGCCTTTTTCGGGAAAGACGCGGGTCATGCAACTTTTCTCCTTGCTGGCGAGCGTTAGCTCGCTCTAGGGATCTCGCCTTCGAGGGCGAAGACCTGCTGGGTCCCGAATCCCTTGATGTCGAACTCGCCGATCTCGCGCGTGTGGAAATGATCGCGCAGATGCGCCTGGGTCTCCGCGACCAGGGCGATTTGCATCGGCTCGGCAAAGGATTCCATGCGGGCGGCCAAGTTCACCGCGGGTCCGAAGACGTCATAGACGTATTTCTGGATGCCCACCAGGGAGCCGATCAGCGGCCCGGTGCAGATGCCGATGCGGCAGAGCCATTGGGTCGGGCGGGAGGCATTGCGCTTTTCCATGTAGCGGCGCATGCGGAGCGCAACCCGGGCGATGCTTGCGGCGTGGTCCGGGTTCGCCTCGGGCAGGCCCGAGACGGCCAGATAGGCGTCGCCGATGGTCTTGATCCGCTCGCAGCCGAACAGCTCGACGATGCGGTCGAAGGCCGAGAAGATGTCGTTCAACTCGGCGATCAGCGCGCCGGGGTCGCGCGAGATCGCCATCTCGGTAAAATCCACGAAATCGAGCATCAGCACCGTCGCCTCGTCGAAACGCTGGGGCGTGGTCGTGCCGAAGTCCTTCATCTCCTCGTAAACGCTGCGCGGCATGATGTTGAGCAGCAGCTTCTCGACGCGCTCTTTCTCCCGCTTCAGCTCGCGCGTGTTCTTCTCGACCATGCGCGAATAGGAATCGAGCATGTACTCAGCCTCTTTCTGCTTGGAGGCGTCCACGCACTCGACCAGCAGAAACGGCCCGTCCGGTCCCTCGTCCTGTCGGCGTATCTCGATCCGCAGGCTGATCTCCCGCGCGCCGACCCGGACCTGGGTCTCGAAATCGTAGACGCCGCGCTTCGCCAGGCGTTCGCGCGCACGGTCGGCGTCCAAATCAGGCAGGCGGCCCGCCAGCGCATCCTCGTCCTCCTCAGTCGGGGGAAACCACTGGAAAAAGCGCGCGTTCTCGAAACGGATGCGCCAGTCCTCGGGCTCGACGATCGCCACGCCGGACGTCAGGGACTGCAAACAGGCTCTATGAAGCGCGTCGTCGGTCATCGGCACGAATCCCACTCGCTCTCAGTCGACATGGGCGACGATATGGGATTCGAGCTCGCGCAGCTTGGACATCAGGAATTCGATATCGGCCCGTTCGAACTCGAAATCTTCCAGCGTCTCCTCGAACAATCCGATCAGCTCGGCATAGTGGGCACGGCTGATATTCAGGCGCTGATGCACGCGCCTGAGCTGCTCGTCGGTGTAGGAGGCCGGCCCGCCCGTCAGTTGCGAAACGAACTGGGTCTGGTGCTCGATCTGACGCCGCATGTCGACGCTCTCGAAATACGGCTCCAAGGTCGGCGAATCGAGAACCTTGTCATAGAACGCGGAGACGAATTTCCGCATGATTGCGAAGCCGCCATAACGTTCGAATATCGTCTGGCCCATTGGCTCCCCCTACGAAAGCGCTACTCGGCGGCTTGGCGAGCCATCCGGGCCCGGAGTTCGGCGGTCGCCGCCTCATCGACGGTAAGGGCATCGGGTTCAAGCACGACGCCCCAAAGCTCCGCAGCCTGCACAGCATTGTAATATCCCAGGCGCGCGTCCTCGGCCACCTTCACCGGATCGCGCTTCAGCGGATCGCCGTAGCCGCCGCCGCCGGGGGTGGAGACCGAGATCACGTTGCCGGCCTCGATCCGAATGCCCTGGTCCTTGGAGAAATGGGCCGGGCTGTAGTCGTCCTCGCCCGCGCGCTCGACCTTGATGCGGTTGGGCGCGCCATCTTCGCCGCCCAGCACCCCGAGCGGCCCCGACCGACCGTGATCCATGACGAAGGAGGCCACGGCGCCGCCGCTGCGCAGGCGCACCTTGTAGTCGATGCCGAAGCCTCCGCGATGCTCGCCCGCCCCGCCCGAGCCTTCGCGCAGGGCGTATTGGTCGAACTGGATGGGATAGAACTGCTCCATCACCTCGAGCGGCTGGATCTTGGAAATACCGATGGTCGAGCAACCGTTGGCGATGCCGTCCCCGCCGTTCCAGCCGCCGTAGCCGCCGCCCGAGAAGAGATACATGACGTAGGGCTTGTCCTTGCGCTCGTCGATCCCGCCCAGGGCGAAGTTGCCGCTGGTTCCGGCGGGCGCCGCGAAGGACAGCTCGGGGATGGCCTGGGCCATGGTGACGAAGACCGCCTCGCAGATGCGCTGGCTGACCTCGGCCGCGCAGCCCGAGACGGGCTTCGGATATTTGGCGTAGAGGAAGGTGCCGACCGGGTCCTCGATATGGATCGGATCGAAGGTGCCGGCGTTGAGCGGCACGTCGGGGAAGATGTGCTTCATGCCGATAAAGACGGCCGAGCGGGTGGTTGCGATGACGCAGTTCATCGGTCCCATGCAGGGCGGGCTCGATCCGGAGAGATCGACATACATCTCCGAGCCCTCGATCTTCACCTTCATGGACACGCGCAGGGGCTCGTTCACCACGCCGTCGGAATCGAGGAAGCTTTCGCCCTCGTATTCGCCGTCGGGAATACGCTCGATCTTGGCGCGCATCTGGCGCGCGGCGCGGGCGCGCAATTCGACGATGCAGTCCTCGACCGTGTCCCGGCCATAGCGTTCGAGCAGCCCGGTCAGGCGCTTCTCGCCGATGGTCAGCGCGGCCGCCTGGGCCTTGATATCGCCGATGGTCTGGTCGGCCGTGCGGATATTGTTGAGGACGATGGACAGGATTTCCTTGTCGGTCTCACCTTCCTTGATCAGCTTGACCGGCGGCAGGCGCAAACCCTCCTGCTCGACCTCCGTCGCATTGGCCGAGAAGCCGCCCGGCACCATGCCGCCCGTGTCGCGCCAATGGCCGGTATTGGCGAGCCAGCAATAGAGTTCGCCCTTGAAGAAGAAGGGCCGGTAGAAGCGCACATCCATCAGATGCGTGCCGCCGAGATAGGGGTCGTTGGCGATATAGACATCGCCCGGCCGGTGGTCGTCGGTCATCTCGATCACATGGCGGGTGCCGTATTGCATCGTCCCCATGAAGATCGGCAGGCCGAGATCGCCCTGGGCGATCACGTCGCCGTTGTCGCGGTGATAGATGCCGTCGGAGCGGTCATAGGCTTCCGAGATGACCGGGCTGAAGGCCGAGCGTTCGAAGGCCAGGTCCATCTCGTTGCAGACCTGGATCAGCCCGTTCTGGATCACCGCCAGGGTGACCGGATCGATATCGCTCGCGCTCATGTCCGGTGCTTTCTCGCCAGCATCCTGCCACACCCCCACCTCACCCTCCCGCTTCGCGGGCCCCTCCCTCTCCGCCCCCAGGGGCAGAGAGAGGACGCTCGGCGTCCACAATTATTCCTCCCTCTCCTCCCCCAAGGGGGGGAGAGGGTTGGGGTGAGGTGGGGAAGCCCCAATTCCTCTACGCGGAACGCGCTCATGCGTAGCCCTTCGCGCTGATGGGAACGGAGATGATGAGATTGCCGTCATCGTCCATCTCGACCCGGTTGTCGGGCTCGACCACCGTGGTGGTGTCGAGCTGTTCGACGATCGCCGGGCCGGCGAAACGCACGCCCGTGGGCAGCCGGTCGCGGTCGTAGACCGGGGTATCGGCCCAGCCCTCCTCGAACCAGACCCGGCGGTTCTCCTTGAGGGCGCCGGCGAGATCGGGGGCGCGTTTCGATTCGTCGACCAGGGCCTTGAGGGAGACGTCCTTGCGCTTGCCGATGGCGGCGGTGCGGAGGGTGACCAGCACTGGACGAATCTCCGGCAGGTCGACCCCGAAGCGGCTCCAATAGGCCCGCTCGAATTCCGTCTGCAGGGCCTCGCGCCGGATCTCCGTGCCCGGCAGGGTCACGCGCAGCACGTGGCTCTGCCCGAGGAACTGCATATCGGCCTCGTGGATGAATTCGAAGCCCTCGATCTCGATCTCCTCGCCCCGGATCGTCGCCATGCCCTCCGCCACCTGGCCCTCGAGGATGGCCTGGGCCTCGGCCTCGTCCACGTCCTGGACCAGCCGGTTCACCGTGCGGGCATAGTCGTGGCGGACATCGGCGGCGAGGC
>JABIRQ010000219.1 GCA_018699755.1 Rhodospirillaceae bacterium
CCATGTCGACGGCGCGATGATCGGCCGCGCGGCCTATCGCGACCCCTATATCCTAGCCGAGGCCGATCATCGTTTCTTCGGCGGCGACCGGCAGATATCGAGCCGGGCCGAGGTGGTGGCGGCCATGCTGCCCTATATCGAGACGCAGATCGGGCGCGGATGGCGCCTTCATGCCGTCACCCGGCATATGATTTCCCTGTTTCAGGGCGTGCCGGGCGCGCGCCAGTGGCGGCGTATCCTCAGCACCGAGGTTCACGCCGAAGGGGCGGGGCCGGAGGTGGTCGAACGGGCGCTGGCGGCGGTCGCGGCCGGCGACTCGGCACGCGCGGCGGCCTAGGAAGGGACGAAGGATGGACAAGACGGGAAAACGGCCCCTGCGCGTCGGCGTGGCCGGGCTGGGCGCGGTCGGCATGCCGGTCGCGCGGGCCTTGGACGCGGGGATCGAGGGCCTGGCTTTGGCCGGGGTCGCGGCCTCCGACAAGGCGCGGGCCGAGAAACGGGTGGCGGATTTCCGCGCCCCGCCACCGGTCGTCGATCTCGACGCGTTGGTCGAGATGTCGGACGTGCTGGTCGAGGGCCTGCCGCCGGTCCATTTCCTCGATCTCGCCCGGCCGACCGTGGAGGCGGGGAAGATCCTGATCCCGCTCACGGTCACGGCTCTTCTGGTTAACATGGACCTGGTCGAGCGGGCGCGCGAGACCGGGGCGCGCATCATCGTGCCGACGGGGGCGATCCTGGGCCTCGACGCCGTGCGCGCCGCGGCCGAGGGCACGGTGGAGGAGGTCGTGATGGTCACCCGCAAGCCGCCCGCCGGCCTGAAGACGGCCCCCTTCGTCAAGGAACAGGGCCTGGACCTCGACGCCCTGGACGCACCCTTGAAGCTCTACGAGGGCTCGGTGCGCGACGCGGCCCAGAAATTCCCCGCCAACGTCAACGTCTCGGTCGCCCTGGCCCTGGCCGGAATCGGCCCGGACGAAACCCGCTACGAGATCTGGGTCGATCCGGGCATCGATCGCAACACCCATACGATCCGCGTCGAAAGCGCCGAGACCCGGTTCGAGATGACCATCGCCGGGGTGCCCAGCGTCGAGAATCCGGCCACTGGCAAGCTGACCCCGTTGAGCGCCATCGCCACCCTCAAGGGTCTGGTCTCGCCGCTTAAGGTCGGGACCTAGCGCTCGCGGTCGATAATCTTTCGCCGATGGGCGTCCGCCACTTCCTGACCGGGGCGGCGGGCTGTTAAGCTGTCCGTTGTCGCCGGAGGGCGGCGCAATCGAGGGGGAGGATCATGCAGCTCAGTCGCGATGCGCTTCTGGAAGCCTACAGGAGCATGAAGACGATCCGCGAGTTCGAGGAGCGGGTGGCCAAGGAATTTGCCACCGGCGACCTGCCGGGGTTCGTCCATCTCTACGCCGGGGAGGAGGCGTCCGCCGTCGGCGTCTGTTCGCATCTGGTCGAGAGCGATCAGATCATCAGCACCCATCGCGGCCATGGCCATTGCATCGCCAAGGGCTGCGAGGTCGAGCCGATGATGCTGGAGCTGTTCGGCCGCGAGGGCGGCCTGTGTGGCGGCAAGGGCGGCTCAATGCATGTGGCGGACCTGTCCAAGGGCATGATGGGGGCCAATGCCATCGTCGGCGGCGGGCCGCCACTGGCCTGCGGCGCGGCGATGACCGCCAAGATCAAGAAAACGGGCGGCGTGGCGGTCAGCTTCACCGGCGACGGCGGCTCGAACCAGGGCACTACCCTGGAGAGCATGAACCTGGCCTCGGTGATGCAGCTTCCCGTGGTCTTCGTGTTTGAGAACAACGGTTTCGCCGAAAGCACGGCGGCCAACTGGTCGGTCGCGGGCGGCAGTATCGTGCGCCGGGCCGAGGCTTTCGCGATGCCCGGGGTGCAGATCGACGGGACCGATTTCTTCGCCGTGCACGAAGCGGCGGGCGAGGCGATAGAACGGGCGCGCAAGGGCGGCGGGCCGAGCCTGATCGAGGTCGCCCTGACCCGCTTCTACGGCCATCATCAGGGCGACAACCAGTCTTATCGGACGCCCGACGAGGTGCGAAACGCTCGCGAGGAGCGCTGCCCCCTGATCAATTTCCGGCGGCGGGTGACCGAGGCCTCGCTGCTGGACGCGGCCGAGCTCGATGCCATCGATGCCGAGATTCTGGATCAGATGGATGCGGCGACCGCCGCCGCCCGCGCGGCGCCCTGGCCCGACGTGGCCGAGGTGCTGACCGACGTCTACGTGACCTACTAGGGGGAGTGGCGAGCGATGGCCAGAAAACTCAGCATGCGCCAGGCGATCAACGAGGCGATGCATCAGGAGATGGAGCGCGATGAGTCCGTGATCGTCATGGGCGAGGACATCATGGGCGGCTTGGGCGTGGATTGGCTCGAGGGCGACGCCTGGGGCGGCACCCAGGGCACCACCAAGGGCCTCGGCCCGCGCTTCGGGCGCGACCGGGTGATGGATACGCCGATCAGCGAATCGGCCTTCATCGGCGCGGCGATCGGCGCTTCGACCACAGGCATGCGCGCCATCGTCGAACTGATGTATGTCGATTTTCTCGGCGTCTGCTTCGACCAGATTTTCAACCAGGCCGCCAAGTTCCGCTACATGTTCGGCGGCAAGGCGGAATGCCCGGTCGTCATCCGCACCCAGATCGGCGGCGGCTTCTCCGCCGCGGCCCAGCATTCCCAATGCCTCTATCCCATCTTCACCCATATCCCGGGCCTCAAATGCGTGGTCCCGTCCAACGCCTATGACGCCAAGGGTCTGCTGATCGAAGCGATTCGCGACAATTCGCCGGTCGTCTTCTTCGAGCACAAGAAGCTCTATGACGCCGAGGCCGAGGTGCCGGAGGAATCCTACACCCTGCCCTTCGGCGAGGCGGGCATCCTGCGCGAGGGCGGCGACGTGACCATCGTGGCCCTGGCGCGCATGGCCCATATGGCGATGGAAGCGGCCGAGATTCTGGCAGCCGAAGGCATCGAGTGCGAGATTGTCGATCCGCGCACGACCTCGCCCATGGACGAGGACACGATTCTGGAAAGCGTCGAGAACACCGGCCGCCTCGTCGTGGTCGACGAATCCTATCCCCGCTGCAGCATGGGCGCGGATATCTCGTCGCTGGTGGCCGAGCGGGCCTTCGATTCCCTGAAGGCGCCGATCCGCAAGGTCGCCCCGCCGCACACGCCTGTTCCCTTCTCGCCACCGCTCGAGGCGGCTTACATTCCCGACGCCGAGCGCATCGTCGACGCCGTGCGCGCCGTCGCCCGCCACGGCGCCTAGGTCGAACGCGATGGCGGAGGACCGCATCACGGCGATCACCATGCCCAAATGGGGCATGACCGATTCGGACGGCAAGCTCGTCGCATGGCTGGTCGAGGAAGGCGCTTCGGTCGAGGCGATGGACGAACTCGTCGAGATGGAAACGACCAAGATCACCGGCGCGATCGAGGCGCCCATGGACGGACTCGTCCGCCGTCTGGTCGCCAAGCCGGGCGACGTGGTGCCGATCGGTGGGCTGCTCGCCGTGATGGCGGCTTCCGACGTGCCCCAAGCCGAGGTCGACGCTTTCGTCGAGGCCTTCGAAGCACCCGAGTCCCAGTCGGGCGAGGGCGACGGGGCGGGCGACATGCGGATGGTCGAGGCGGCGGGCCGGAACCTGCGCGTGCGCAGCATGGGCGAGGGCGAAGCGACGCCCGTCGTCCTGATCCACGGCTTCGGCGGCGATCTGGATGCCTGGCTCTTCAACCAGGAGGCCCTGGCCGCG
>JABIRQ010000288.1 GCA_018699755.1 Rhodospirillaceae bacterium
GATCGAGCAGTTCTGGTCGCCCCTCTCCAACCGGCGCGAGGACGAATACGGCGGCAGCTTCGAGAACCGCATGCGCCTGAGCCTGGAGGTTCTGGACGCGGTGCGCCGCGCGGTCGGCGAGGAGTTCATCATCTCCATCCGCCTGGTCGGCGATCAGATGCTGGACGGCGGGCTCTCGGCCGAGGATTGCCTCGCCATCGCCGAGCGTCTGGCCGCGACGGGCCAGGTCGACATCCTGAACGTCATGGCGGGCAGCGTTCAGGACTATCGTCTGCTCGCCCTCAACATCCTCAACATGTCCTTCCCGAACGCGCCCTATCTGCATCTGCCGAGCGCCATCCGCGCGCGGGTCAAGATTCCCGTGCTGCACGCCGGGAAGGTCCCCGATCTGGCAACGGCGGCAAGAGCCA
This sequence comes from Rhodospirillaceae bacterium, assembly GCA_018699755.1. Classification (GTDB taxonomy): domain Bacteria; phylum Pseudomonadota; class Alphaproteobacteria; order CADEGL01; family CADEGL01; genus JABIRQ01. The sequence goes on from JABIRQ010000288.1 coordinate 411, forward strand.
TCGAGGAAGGCCATGTCGATCTGGTCGCGATGACCCGGGCGCATATGGCCGACCCGCATATTGTGCGCAAGCTGACCGAGGGCCGGGCCGAGGACATCCGACAATGCGTCGGCGCCAACTACTGCATAGACCGCATCTATACCGGCGGCGAGGCCCTGTGCATTCAGAACCCGGCGACCGGGCGCGAGGCCGCCCTGCCCCACCGGGTTTCCCGAGGGCCTGGCGGCAAGACAGTGGTTGTCGCGGGCGCGGGCTGCGCGGGGCTAGAGGCGGCCCGCGTCGCGGCCCTGCGCGGGCACCGAGTCGTCCTGTTCGAGGCGGCGGCGCAGACGGGTGGCCAGGTCGATCTCGCTGCCCGGGCGACCTGGCGCCAGTCCTTGACCGGCATCACCCGTTGGCTCGACGGCCAGGTTCGCAAGGCCGGAATCGATCTGCGCCTGAACATCGAGGCGACGGTCGAGGCGGTGGCTGCGGAACGCCCGGACATCGTGATCGTCGCCACCGGGGGGCGTCAGAACAAAGGCACCTTCGCGGGGGCCGAACACGCAGTCGGCACTTGGGATATCCTGCGCGGCGCCGTCGAACCGGGCGACAGCGTGTTGCTCTACGACGATCATGGGGACCATCGCGGCCCCTCGGTCGCCGAGCTGATTGCGAGTCGCGGCGGCAAGGTCGAGATCGCAACGCCGGAGCGCTATCTGGGCGTCGAGTTCGGCGCCACGAACTGGCCGGTCCATCTGCGCGAACTCTATGCCATGGGCGTGGTGATGACGCCGGACATGCGCCTCGTGGCGGTCTACCCCGAAGGCAATCGCCTGGTCGCCGTGCTGCGCAACGAATATACGTTGGAGGAAGAGGAGCGTGCGGTCGATCAGGTCGTCGCCGAGCACGGCACCCTGCCGAACGACGATCTTTATGCGGCCCTGGCGCCCGATTCCGTCAATCTGGGCGAGGTCGATCTCGATGCCCTGATCGCCGGAAGTCCTCAGACCCTGCGTACCAATCCCGACGGCGCGTTCCAACTCTTCCGTGTCGGCGACGCCGTCGCCAGCCGCAACATCCACGCCGCGATATACGAATCCCTGCGGCTCTGCCGGGCGATCTGAGACGTTACCCCAGGTTAAGGCGCCCACCTTCCGTCTCCCTACCCTATATTAATATGCTGCAACGCGGGCCGGGCGGTTTGGCCCCGTCCGCCATGCGATAATTTTGGCCATGCGATAATTTTGAATGAAACCAGGAGACGCCCGATGAAAGCATTCGCCCGCACCACGGTTGGCGCCTTGGCGCTCGCCTTCGCCCTCGGCGTGCAGGCCCAAGCGGCGGAAACCGAAACGGTCATCATGGTCGACGCGCCGGATATCCATAGGATCGCGCGGGACAAGGAAGGTTTCCGCACCTCCGACGTGATCGGCATGAAGGTCTACAGCAACAAGGGCGAGCGGATCGGCGAGGTCGAGGACTTCGTGCTCGACCGCACCGGACATTTCTACGCCGTGATCGACATCAACGATGGCCCACTCGACGGCCTGCTCGATCTCGGCAAGAACGATACCGTGGTCGTCCCCTGGGATCAGCTTCGTGTGTCCACTATCCAGAAAAGGTAGGTCCCGAGCGCCGCTGCACGGCCCGTGCGAATCGGCAGCGAAGCCTGCTCATCCCATTACAAAGGAGTTCGTCATGCGTAGTCCTATTCTGAAGGCAGCTCTTCTGACCTCCGTCCTGGCCCTCGCCGCCTGCGGCAACACGACCGGCGATCGCGGCCTGTCCGGCGCCGGAATCGGCGCGGCTGGCGGCGCGATCGGCGGTGCCCTGGTCGGCTCGCCGGCTGTTGGCGCTGCGATCGGCGGTGCGGTGGGCGCCGCAATCGGTGCGTTCACCGACGAGAAGGATCTCAACCTGGGCAAACCCATCTGGGAATAAGGTCCCAATCGGGGGCCTGGCGGAAGTGCATGGGCCTCGCCGGAATGAGAAAGGGCGGCCATCCGGCCGCCCTTTCTGCATTTACGATCCGACCGCCTTGCCAGGATCGATATCGACCCGCACCATGGCGTCATGCGCATCGCGACCGCCGAGACTTGGTATGAGACCGAGGGCCGCCAGGACGGCGTGACCCAAATCGGCGAGCCGCATATCAAGGAATTCTACCGCTGCAACATCTGGCATGTGCGCGGCCGCGACCGCGACATGCTGGTCGATAGCGGAATGGGCGTGGTCCCCTTGCGCGCGAGTATCCCCCTGCTGACGGAACGGCCCGTCATCGCCGTCGCCAGCCACACCCATTTCGACCATATCGGCGGCCATCACGAATTCAAGGAACGGCTGATCCACCCGGCCGAAGCCGGTCTATTGGCGGCACCGACTCGCGCGGCCACCCTCGCCGACCCCTATGTCACGGACGACATCTTCACCGCCCTGCCGCCCGGACCCTATCGGTCCACCGAATACGCGGTGAAAGCCGCGCCCGCCACCCGCCTGATCGAGGATGGCGACGCGATCGACCTGGGCGACCGGATCTTCGAGGTGATCCACACGCCAGGCCATTCGCCCGGCGGCATCGCCTTGTGGGAGGGCGCAACCGGCACCTTGTTCTCGGGCGACATCGTCTATGACGGGCCCCTCGTCGAGGATGCCTATCATTCGAATATCGACGATTATGTCGCCAGCATGGAACGCCTGCTGCGCCTGCCCGTTCGCTTGGTCCATGGCGGCCATTTCCCGAGCTACGATGGGGCGCGGCACCGCGCGATCATCGGGGCTTGGCTGAAAGAGAAGGGCCGCTAGGTCGAATCCGGTGCGAGACCCGGAGCCAGCGGTAATACGCGCATATTGTCGAAAACCCGGACGGTTCGCCGCAAGGCGAAATCTCGCCGCCAGCCGTCCTGCGCCGAGCGTCAGTCCCGCCTCAACCTGTAGCCGGACGCATCCAGATCCCAGGCTCCGCCCGCCTGCTTGGACAGAGTCTCCTTCCGCACGCGCTCGGTCGGGGTCTTGGCAAAACCGTCAACGAATTCGATGTAGCGCGGCACTTGGAAATAGGCGAGACGACCCTCGCACCATTTGACGATGTCGAGCGGATCGGCAGCCGAATCCGCAACGGGTTTCACATAGGCCTTGATGTCCTGCTCGCCCACGTCGGTGTCCACGCCCACGACCGCGCATTCCTCGACCCGCGGATGGGTGAGAAGCACCCGCTCGACCTCCCAGGCCGAGACGTTCTCGCCGCGACGACGCAGGCTGTCCTTCTTGCGGCCGAGATAGTGGTAGTTGCCCTGCTCGTCGAAGCTGCCAAGGTCGCCGGTGTGCATCCAGCCGTCCCGCAGGGCAAGTTCGGTCGCTTCTCTGTTGCGGAAATAGCCCGCCATGACGAAACCGGGTTCCTTCTCCCGCACGAGAACTTCACCCATCGCGCCAGGCCCAAGGGGCTGCCCCTCGTCGTCGGCGATGCGGACCTCGAAATGGGGCAGCGGCACTCCGACCCCCGCGTCGGGATCGCCGCCGGCATTGACGGTCGTAACGCTGGAACATTCCGTCATGCCATAGGATTCCGTAACCTTCACCCCGAAACGTTCGGCGAATTGCCGACGTATAGCGGCAGGCGCTCCCGCGCCCCAGGCCACACGCACCGAATACTCTGTATCGGCGGGCGAAGGCGGCTGCTTCATCAGGATGGCGAGAATACCGCCCAGGTGGTGGATATGGGTGGCCTCCGCCTCGCGCACCTCGGCCCAGAAACGCGAGGCGCTGAAGCGCTCGGTCAGCGCGATGGTGATATCGAGGAAGACGGCAAGGACGATCACCTCACTGCCGCCGATATGGAACAGCGGCTCCCAAAGATAAAGGACGTCGCCGTTCTCGATGTCGCCCAGCCGCAATGCGCCGTAGGCCGCGGCGCGGAACATGGAATCCGTGACCATGACGCCCTTGGGCTGGCCGGTCGTGCCGGAGGTGTAGCTGATCGACAGCACGTCCTCCGGTCCGGGATCGCCCGGCGGCGGTGCATCGCTGCCCTTTTCCATCACCGCGCCGAAGCAGTGAACGCGCCTGCCGGGCACCTCGGCCCGCGCACCGCGCCAGATCACGTCCCGGCATTTCGTGCCCGCCAGCGCGGGCACCAGAAGCTCCGCGAAATGGCCGTCGGCGATCACGCCGTGCGGATCGGCATGGGAGAACAGGAATTCGAGGCTGGCGCCGCGCAGACCGATGTTGGCCGGGACCTGGACCAGGCCCAGCTTGGCGCAAGCCAGGAAAGCATAGAAGTGATCGGGATGGTTGGACAGCATGAGAGCGACCCGCTCGCCCGGCTTGAACCCCAGCTCGGCGAGACCATTGGCGAAGCGGTTCACGCGCCGGTCCAGTTCGCCCAAAGTCGTCTCATCGCCGCCGAAGATCATATAGACGCGATCCGGCTGCGATCGCGCCTTTTCCTCGAGAGCCCGTCGGATCGTCGTCGTGTTGCCCAGCATCC
>JABIRQ010000430.1 GCA_018699755.1 Rhodospirillaceae bacterium
GATATGACGGAACTGGTCTCCGGCGCCCGTCCGCCGCGCGAGGATGCAAGCCACCGCGCCGCCATTATCCACCCGGGCCATGCCATCGGCATCCTCGCCCTGGCCGCCCTGATCCACGACCGCGCCCGCGCCGCGGGCCGGGGCACGCCCCTGCCGCAATAGGCGGCGGGCGGAACGCTCCGTCCCAGGGCTGCGGAAACGAAACGGCCCGCCCCCCCGGACGCTGATGGGGGGGCGGGCCGCTCGATCAAGTTGCTCGCTCACGCTCCGTCCCGAGAGGGGCCGGAGCCATGCCTGGTGTCAAAGGGCTACGACCTATCGAGTCGGCATCCGCAGGGACAGACAGAGGACTTCACCCCGTCTGTGCGGTCGAGCGCCTCGTCGGTGAGGTCGTCGTCGTGAATCGTGTCGATAGCGATGAAGTCTGTCATGTCCTGCTCCTCGTTGGTTCAAGTGGCGCGTAGGCCCCAGCCCGCAAGGTGCCGGAACCAGGCCTTGGATCAAGCACCAAAGCCACAACCTACCGAGCCGACGGGGCCGAGGCACTTGTGCGGCGAGACTCGCCCTATCGCTATGCGATGTCAATCTCCGCTCGAGCGTTGGCCCGGCAGAAGGCCTGGACCCAGGCATACATCCCGGCGCGCAGGCTCCTCCCATCGTGACCGACACCGCTCCGCTCCGGCCATGCAACTGCACCGACCGCATTCGAGCCATGCGCGGTGCAGGCGACTCGGGGCTTGCATCCGGACCCCGCTATATTCAATGAATGGGCGGAAAGTCGCGGCCGGCGCGGCGATCGGGCGGTATTCGCCCTTGTTGGCTCGGGCCGCAGATTCAGGAGAGCGCCACGATGGATAGAAAGACCGCTGTTGGCCGGTCGCGCGACCTGGGCCTGGAAGCCTGCCAGTGCCGGCCGGCGGTGACGCGGACCTACCAATCGCTCTGCGCCATGGGATACGACCGGGACGAGGCACTGGACGCCGCGGTGCCGGTCTACCGCGCCTATCATCCCGAAGCGGGCGAAGCGCGCGCCGCCGACATCCTGCGCGGCTGGTTCGATGAGGCCCGCTAGGCACGGCCAGGGTCGATCGCCGCTGCGTCGGCGCGAATCCGATCCCGACCATTTCTCCCTCTCCCAACGGGAGAGGGCCGGGGTGGGGGAAAAAGGCGACGGGGCGGTGCGTCGCGCGCCGATTGCGCGGCGGCCTTCTACCCTTCCCAGCGCCAGTCGGCGTAGCGCTCGCGCAGCGCGGTCTTCTGGACCTTGCCGGTCGAGGTCTTCGGGACCTCGTCGATAAATTCGTAGGCGTCGGGCAGCCACCATTTCGGAAATTCGGCGGCCAGGCGCGCCGCCAGGTCCTCGGCGTCGATCTTTGCGCCCGCGCGCGGCACCACGCAGGCCAGGGGTCGTTCGCCCCATTTCGGATGGGGCAGGGCGATCACCGCGGCCTCCTTCACGTCCGGATGGCCCATGATCGCGTTTTCCAGATCCTGGCTGCTGATCCATTCGCCGCCCGATTTCACCAGATCGCGCGTGCGGTCGCAGATCTTCACGAAGCCGGCCGCGTCGATATTCGCCACGTCGCCGGTGCGGAACCAGCCGTCCCCTCCTCCGCTCCCCGTCTCGTCGTCGGTCCAGCGGTCCTCGGATCCGGGCGCGTCGTGATAGCCGGCGGCGACCCAGGGCGCGCGGATCTGCAATTCGCCCATGGCCGCGCCGTCCCAGGGCGCTTCGCCCTCGTCGCCGACCACCCGGACCTCGACCAGGGGCACCGGCAGGTGACGCTCGGTGAACAGGTCGAGCACCCGTTCGCGCGGCCAGTCGGCCATCTCCGGTTTGACATGGGCCATGGTCGCGCCCGCCGTGGTCTCGGTCATGCCCCAGCCGTGGATCGGCACCGTGCCGAGGGAATCCAGCGCGCGCAGCAGGGCCGGCGGGGGCGAGGCGCCGCCGACGATCACCCGCATACCGGGCGGCAGGGCCCAGCGGCCGGGTTCGGCGCGCAGGGCATCGACCACGGCGAACCAGATGGTCGGCACCGCGCCGGTGATGCTCACCCCTTCGCCGGCCATCAGGTCGAGCAGGCTTTCGGGATCGAGATGCGGCCCCGGCAGGACTTGCTTGGCTCCGACCAGGGTGGAGGCATAGGGAAAGTTCCAGGCGTTGACGTGGAACATCGGCACAATGGGCATGGCCGCGTCGGTCTGGCCCAGGTCCCAGCCGTCCTTCATGCCCAGGCACATGGCGTGCAGCATCAGCGCCCGGTGGGAATAGGCGACGCCCTTGGGCCGCCCCGTCGTGCCCGAGGTGTAGCAGATCGAGGAGGGGGTGAATTCGTCCTCCGGCTCGAACAGCGGCTGCGCCGGGTCGCCGTCGGCGATGAAGCTCTCGTAATCTTCGTATCCGTCTGGTGTCGGCTCGTCGGAGATGCGGGCGACGACGACCTTCTCGATCCCGGTGCGTTCGACGAACTGCCGCGCCAGGGGCAGCAGCACGTCGTCGACGATCAGGACGCGGTCGCCGGCATGGCTCGCGATGAAGGCCAGCTCGTCGGGCTGCAGGCGCAGGTTCAGGGTGTGCATCACGCCGCCCGCGCCGGGAATGCCGAAATAGGCTTCCAGATGGATATGGTGGTTCCACATCAGGGTGCCGACCCGCTCGCCCGGCTTCAGGCCGGCCTTGCGCAAGGCATCGGCCAAGCGCCGCGCGCGCCCGGCCATCGCGCCATAGCCGTAGCGGTGCAGGGACCGGTCGCCGAGGCGCGAGACGATCTCGCGATCGGCATACAAGGTCTCCGCCCGCTCGAGCGCGCGGGGCAGGACAAGCGGGTAACGCATCATCGTGCTCCGCATCGCGGAAGCCTCCGTCCAGCCGGCTTTCGCGGACGGTAGCACGGGCTCGGATTCGGTCAATGACCGGCGAATCCCGGAAGAACGGGTTTCTGGAATCGCCCCGTCAGCGTTCCTCGGGGGGTGGGCCGGCGGCCTGGCGCTCCTGGGCGAGCAGCCAGCTTCGCCACAGGACCCGTCCGCGCGAGGATGGGCTCAGCACGGGCACGAGGCCGTGGCTGTCGAACAGGGGGGCGAAGGCGGGAGCGACGAGGGCCTGGACCGCGCCGCAATCCTCGGCCGCGGCGAGGGCTCGGGCCGCGCCGATCAGGGCGGTCGCGGCCCGGGCCCCGCTGCCGATGCCCATGGCGACGAAATTGTCGATCTGGAGGACGCGGCCCAGGGCCAGATCGGGAGCGACGCGATAGCCGAACATGCCGTGCAGATAGCCGGCGCTCGACCAGGCGCCCATGATGCCGTGGCGATAGGGTTCGCGCGATGCGGCCATCGCCCGGGCATAGCCGCGCCAACGCTCCAATGTCAGGTCGGCCGCGATCGCCTGGGCGAGCGGATAGGCCAGTTCGATCTGCGCCGGCGCGAGCGGCTCGATGCGGACGGTCAGGTCCATCGCGGAGTTTTCTCGCCTCTCCCCAGCTGCAAATCGACAATCGCGTTCGACCGTGGCCGGGGCCCGGAGGGGCGGCATTGACCCAGATCAAGGAGTGTCCTATGGCCATGCTGTTCTGTGCGCGTCTATCGCCCGTCCGGACTTCGCGGCTGGCGATAAGTGCGGTTTAAGCTCGCGGTTTAAGCTAAGGCTATGGGGGACTCCATGACGACAGCCGCCATGACGGCGGATCACGCGGCGGCGCGCGGCGCCGTCGACTACGACGAGGGCGTCGTTCGCCTGTTCACCATCGCAACGGTGTTCTGGGGGGTCGTCGGGTTCCTGGTCGGCGTCGTGATCGCGCTGCAGCTCGCTTTTCCGGTCCTCAACCTTGATCTGCCCTGGACGTCGTTCGGGCGTCTCCGGCCGGTGCACACCTCGGCGGTGATTTTCGCCTTCGGCGGCAACGCCCTTCTGGGCACCTCGCTCTACGTCGTCCAGCGGACCTGCAAGGCGAGCCTGTTCGGCGGGCCCGGCCTAGCGCGCTTCCTGTTCTGGGGCTACCAAGTCTTCATCGTACTGGCCGCCTCGGGCTATGTGCTCGGCATCACGCAGAGCAAGGAATACGCCGAGCCGGAATGGTACGTCGACCTGTGGCTCACCCTGGTCTGGGTCGTCTATCTGATCGTCTTCATGGGGACGATCATGCGTCGGCGCGAGCCGCATATCTACGTGGCGAACTGGTTCTACCTGGCCTTCATCGTGACTGTGGCGCTGCTCCATATCGTCAACAACCTGGCCGTCCCCGTCTCGTTCGGCGGAGCCAAGAGTTACATCCTCTGGTCGGGCGTCCAGGATGCCCTGACCCAGTGGTGGTACGCCCATAACGCCGTCGGTTTCTTCCTGACCGCCGGCTTCCTGGGGATGATGTACTACTTCGTGCCCAAGCAGGCGGAGCGACCTATCTACTCCTACCGTCTGTCGGTCGTGCATTTCTGGTCGCTGATCTTCCTCTACATCTGGGCCGGGCCGCATCACCTGCACTACACCGCCCTGCCGGAATGGGCGCAGATTCTGGGCATGACCTTCTCGATCATGCTGTGGATGCCGTCCTGGGGCGGCATGATCAATGGCCTGATGACCCTGTCGGGCGCCTGGCACAAGCTGCGCACGGACCCGATCCTGCGCATGCTGGTCGCCGCCCTCGGCTTCTATGGGATGAGCACTTTCGAAGGCCCGGTCATGTCGATTCGCGCCGTCAACTCGCTCAGCCATTACACCGACTGGACCATCGGCCACGTCCATTCGGGCGCCCTGGGCTGGGTCGCCATGGTCAGTTTCGGCGCGGTCTACTACCTGGTGCCGCGGCTGTGGCACCGCGAACGCCTCTACAGCGTGCGTTTCGTCAGCTACCACTTCTGGATTTCGACCGTGGGGATCGTGCTCTACATCACCTCGATGTGGGTCAGCGGCATCCTTCAGGGCCTGATGTGGCGCGCCTATGACGAGCTCGGCTTCCTGCAATACAGCTTCGTCGAGACGGTGGAGGCGATGCATCCTTTCTACGTGATTCGTGCGGGCGGTGGCCTCCTGTTTTTCCTGGGCTCGCTGCTCATGGTCTACAACCTTTGGCGCACCGCCCGCGGCGACCTGCGCGACGAGAAGCCCTACGTCGCGCCGGTCGGCGCGGCGCAGCCGGCCGAATAGGGGAGGCTGCGATGAAATGGCATGCGATCTTTGAGAAGAATGTCATCGTCCTTCTCGTCGGCATCCTGGTGACGATCGCTATCGGCGGCATCGTCGAGATTGTCCCGCTCTACACCATCGAATCGACGGTCGAGCGGGTGAAGGGGGTGCGGCCCTATTCGCCGCTCGAACTGGCGGGGCGGAACATCTATATCCGTGAGGGCTGTTACGTCTGCCACAGCCAGATGATCCGCGCCCTGCGCGACGAGGTCGAGCGCTACGGCCCTTATAGTCTGGCGGCCGAGAGCATGTACGACCATCCCTTCCAGTGGGGCTCCAAGCGCACCGGGCCGGACCTGGCCCGGGTCGGCGGCAAGTATTCGAATGAATGGCATGCCTTGCACATGGCCGATCCGCGCTCCGTCGTGCCCGAATCGATCATGCCCGGTTACTCCTTCCTGGCGGAATGGGACCTCGGCTACGAGGACATCGCGGCCCATCTCGAAACCAACCGGACGGTCGGTGTGCCCTATTCCGACGAGATGATCGAGAATGCCGCGGCCGATCTCGCGGCCCAGGCCGATCCCGACGCGGATACCGAAGGGCTGCTCGCCCGCTATCCCAACGCGGCGATTTCCGACTTCGACGGCGACACCGGGCGGCTGACCGAGCTCGACGCCCTGATCGCCTATCTCCAGATTCTCGGCCGCATGGTGGACTTCACCGATGTGACGGCCGAGGACCTCAAGCAGTAGGGGCAGGGCGTATGGAGACGATTTACGACTTCGCCGTCCGGTTCTGGGGAATCTGGCTGATGATCGTGTTCGTCGGCATCGTGGCCTGGGCCTATTGGCCCGGCCGCAAAGGCGAAATGGAGGAACGGGGCAAAATCCCCTTCCGCGAGGACGACGGCCCGAACGGAGCCGGGAATGGAGTCGGTCATGGTCACTAAGGTCGAGAAGGACGAGATCACGGGACAGTCCACGACGGGTCACGAGTGGGACGGCATCAAGGAGTTGAACACGCCCCTGCCGAAATGGTGGGTCTATACCTTCTATGCGTGCATCGCCTTCGCGATCCTGTGGTTCGTGCTCTACCCGGCCTGGCCGGGCGTCGACGGTTATACCAAGGGCATACTTGGGTATAGCCAGCGCGAGGCCGTGATGGAGCGGGTCGCCGAGGGTCATGCGGCCCAGGCCGAGTATCGGACGGGCATCGCGGCGGCCGACTTGGCCGAGATTCGCGCCGATCCGGCTTTGCTGAACTTCGCCCTGGCCGGCGGCGTGGCCGCCTTTGGCGACAACTGCGCGACCTGCCACGGCGGCGGCGGGGCCGGCAATGTCGGCTATCCCACCTTGGCGGACGATTCCTGGCTGTGGGGCGGCGCGCTCGAGGACATCCACGCCACGATCAACTACGGTATTCGCTCGGGCCATGACGAAGAGCGCTACTCGGAGATGCCGCGCTTCGGTGCCGATGAGCTCCTCGAACCGGCGCAAATCGACGATGTCGCCGAGTATGTTCTGTCCTTGACCGGGCAGGAGACCGACAAGGCCGCGGCCGAACGGGGCCAAGAGGTCTTCATGGACAATTGCGCGGCCTGCCACGGCGAGTCCGGCGGCGGCGATCGCACCCAGGGCGCGCCCGCGCTGAACGACCAGATCTGGCTCTATGGCGGCGACAAGGAAACCGTGACCGACGTGATCCGGAACGCGCGCCGGGGCGTCATGCCCGCTTGGGAGGGGCGTCTCAGCCCCGAGACGGTCAAGATGCTGACCATCTATGTCCATGCCCTGGGCGGCGGCGAATAGTGATCTCTCCGGCGTCGCTGTTCGGGCGAAGCCTGCGTGACCTGGATATCCGATGAACGGAAACGGCACGGTCGATCTCGCGGGCATGGCGGAGCAGGGCGGTCCCGGTCCGAACGGGCCCAGCTTGGATCGCGACGTCGAGGTTCATGACGCGGTCTCGACCACGGCCGGCGGCAAGCAGCCGCTCTATGCCCCGCGGATCAAGGTCTATCCCAAGCGGGTCCAGGGTCTTTTTCGACGCCTGAAGTGGATCGCGTTGAGCGTCCTGCTCGGCATCTACTACATCGTGCCCTGGCTGCGCTGGGACCGGGGACCGTTGTCGCCCGATCAGGCCGTGCTGATCGATATGCCTGCGCGGCGGGCCTATTTCCTGTGGATCGAGATCTGGCCGCAGGAGGTCTACTACATCACCGGCCTGTTGATCCTTGCCGCCCTGGGGCTGTTCTTCGTCACCAGTCTGTTCGGGCGGGTGTGGTGTGGCTTCGCCTGCCCGCAGACCGTCTGGAGCGACCTCTACCTGCTGGTGGAACGCTGGATCGAGGGCGACCGCAACAAGCGCATGCGTCTGGACAAGAGCGGCTTCACGCTGGACCGAATCTGGCGGAAATCGCTCAAGCATCTGGTCTGGCTTGCGATCGCGGCGGCGACCGGCGGGGCCTGGGTGCTCTATTTCAACGACGCGCCGACCGTGGTGCCGGCGATCTTCACCGGCGAGGCCGGCTTGAAGGTCTATCTCTTCATCGGTCTCTTCACCGCGATGACCTACGTTCTCGCCGGCTGGGCGCGCGAGCAGGTCTGCACCTATATGTGCCCTTGGCCGCGCTTCCAATCCGCCATGCTCGACGAGGACACGATGATCGTGACCTACGAGACCTGGCGGGGCGAATCGCGGGGGCGCCACAAGAAGGGCGGGAGCTGGGAGGGGCGGGGCGATTGCGTCGACTGCAACTCCTGCGTCGCCGCCTGTCCGACCGGCATCGATATCCGAGACGGCAACCAGCTCGAATGCATCGGCTGCGGCCTGTGCATCGACGCCTGCAACGAGATCATGGACAAGGTCGACCGCCCGCGCGAGCTGATCACCTACGACACCGTGACGCGCCAGAACGCGCGTGCGGCGGGCGATCCCATGCGCCTGCGCCTGATCCGACCGCGCACCATCTTCTACGTCGTCCTGCTGATCGTCGTCGGCGCTGCGATGCTGTTCTCGCTCAGCACGCGATCGACCCTCGATGTCAATGTCCTGCACGACCGCAATCCGGTTTTCGTCACCCTGTCCGACGGGCGCATCCGCAACGGCTACACGTTCAAGATCCTCAACATGCTGCGCGAGGAACGGGATCTGGTCCTCTCGATCGAGGGATTGGACGGCGCGACCATGTCGGTCGTCGGCGTCGACGGTGGCGGTTTGGAAGTCCTGCCCTTTACCGTCGGCCCCGATCAGGTCATCACGCACAAGATCTACCTCGCCGCGCCGCGTGCCTCGATCAGCGACGGCGCCGAGGATATCGTCTTCGTGCTCGAGGATTTGAACGCGGAGGAGGGAGGGCGTTTCGACAACGTCTTCCGGGGGCCGGAAAGGTGAGCGCGATGCTGCGGCGGTTTGGACCCGACGGCTGGATCCCCATGATCTTCGTGGGAGGGTTTCTGGTGATCGCGGCGGTCAACGGCGTGATGATCTGGCTCGCCGTCGACACCTTCACCGGCATCGCAACCGAACGGCATTACGAAAAGGGCTTGGCCTATAACCAGGCTCTGGCGGCGGCCGAGGTGCAGGCCGCCCTGGGCTGGACGGCCGAGACCGCGTTCGAAGGCA
>JABIRQ010000176.1 GCA_018699755.1 Rhodospirillaceae bacterium
GCGGCTGGTCCAGGCGTCGCCGATGCGGAAGAGGTGGAACGCACCGTCCGGGTTATGGGCGGCGGCCTGGGGTTCGGCATGGACGAGGGCGGCCAGATCGGTCTCGCCGTCGTTGACCGCATGGGGCCGCAGGGCCTGGAACAGAGAATCCTCGGGCTGGGTGCCGTGTTCGGCGACGACTTGGTCGACCAGCCGCTCCTCTTCCGCCTGGGAGAATTCGTTGCGCAGGACGGCGACCAGTTTGTTGCCCTCGCGCTCGACCGATGCCAGGCGCAGGTCGGGGGAGATGACGACCTCGCGCGCGTAGAGCCGGCGCAGATAGGGCGTGAAGTTCACAATGCCCAGTTCGGAGAGGAGCTGGCGTTCCGGGGTAGCGATCTCGACCCGGCTGCCGCGCTCGGCCATGAACTCGGCGCAGCCCGGCCCCTGGTCGCCGCCATGGTCGTCGATCAGCAGGACGGCTTCGGCGGGCGCGACCGCGCCGGAGAGAATATCCCAACTAGAAACCGCCAGCTCGCGCCCGGCGAACTCGCCCAGGTTCGGGCGGCCACCGGTGGCGATCACCACCACGTCAGGGGCTTCTGCGCGCACCGCTTCGACCGTCGCTTCCGTGCCGAAACGCAGATCGACGCCCAGCTTGCGCGCCTGCTGGTCGAGCCAGCGGGTGATTCCGGTCAGGGATTCGCGCCAGGCAACCTTGGCGGCCAGGTTGATCTGGCCGCCCGGCCCCTCCTCGCGCTCGAACAGCACCACGTCATGACCGCGCTCGGCCGAGGCGCGCGCGGCTTCCAGCCCGGCGGGGCCGGCGCCGACCACAACCACCTTGCGCCGGGCTTCGGCCATGGGGAGATCGTGGGGCAGGTCGGCCTCGCGGCTGGTCGAGGCGTTCTGGATGCACAGGGTATCGCGAGACTGGAGCACCCGGTCGACGCAATAGGCCGCGCCCACGCATTGGCGAATATCCTCCTCGCGCCCCTCGGTCAGCTTCCGGGCCAGATGGGGGTCGGAGATGAAGGCACGGGTCATGCCGACCATGTCGACATGGCCGTCCTCGACCGCGCGGGCGGCGGTGGACAGATCGGTGATGCGGGTGGCGTGGAAGATCGGCAGGTCGATCTCGGCCTTGATCGCGCTGGCCAGGTGGAGATAGGGCGCCGGCCCGGCATCCATGCCGATATAGGAATTGGCGTTGGAGCGGTAGTCGCGGCCCTGGGCCGCCATGACGCTGACGAAATCGACCAAGCCGCTGGCCGCCATGCGCTGGGCGATTTCGACGCATTCGGCCTGACTGAGGCCGGAGGCGACCATTTCGTCGCCGCTCATCCGGATGCCCATGACGAAATCCTCGCCGGTCAGCTCGCGGGCGCGGGTCAGGATTTCCAGGCCGAAGCGCAGGCGATTCTCCAGACTGCCGCCGTAGTCGTCCGTGCGGGCGTTCACGTCGGGCGACCAGAACTGGTCGATCAGGGTCTGGTTGGCGCAGGAGATTTCGACCCCGTCGAGGCCGCCCTTTTTCGCGCGCAAGGCGGCCTGGGCGTAGTCCTCGCGCACCCGCGCGATGTCGTGCCGGTCCATCGCGACCGGGAAGGAGCGATGGACGGGTTCGCGCCGGGACGAGGGCGCGTAGGCCGGCAGCCAGTTGGCCATGTCCCAGCGCTCGCGCCGGCCGCCGTGGCGGAGCTGGACCATGCAGGCCGCGCCGTGGCGGTGGATGGCCTCGGCGAAGCGGGCATAACTGTCGATCGCGGCGTCGGTCGAGCCGTCGAGCTGGCCGTAGTCGATGGTGTTCTCGATCGAGGTCGCGGTCGCGCCGCCGAACTGGGTCAGGCCGATACCGCCCCGGGCTTTTTCCTCGTGATAGCGGACATAGCGGTCATTGGCCTGGCCGGCGGTGGCGTAGCCGGGCGAATGGCTGGTGCTGAGGAAGCGGTTGCGGATGGTCAGGCCCTTGATCGTCAAGGGCTTCAGCAAGGCGTCGTGCTGGGCCACTGTCGTTCCCTTCCCCCGAATGCTCCCAGGGAACGCTGGCACGGGCGTTCGCCCCATTCAAGCGCGGCGGACGCGCGGACGCAGTGTATAGTTTGGGAATGAAAACGGTCGAAGCCCTGGTCGAGGCCTGCATCGCCGCCCGCGCGGCGGAGGACAGCCATGTCCCGACCCGCGAAATCCTGGAGCGCGCGATGGCCGAGCCGGGCGATTTCCTGCGCGCCATCGGCGAAC
>JABIRQ010000431.1 GCA_018699755.1 Rhodospirillaceae bacterium
ATAGCCGCCGGTCCGCTTCCCCCAGCGCACGGGGACGATGATGCCCGTGTCCATGAACGGCGTCTTGTCGCAGCGGCTGAAATCCGAGGCATAGACGACATAGCGGTCGTCGATCGCCTCGAAGGGGGTGGGCGCCAGATACTTCTCCAGGACCGCCTTGTCCGTGCGGCAGACCACCATCAGGTTGGCATTGTGAGGGCAGTGATAGGGCACGAAGGGATCGGGGATCAGCGGCGCCTGGATCGGCATGTTGTTGCCGCTTTGCACCCGGTAGCCCTGCTCGGAACCTGCCTTCGCCTCGTCCATTTTCGCTCTCCCGTCTTGCGCGAATGGTCAACGCTTTCTGCTTCCGAGACATACCATCTGGCGCGATCCGACGACAGGGCACGGCGCTTGCCGGGCGGCGGGTGGCCACGCAGGATGGCCCGACTCATTCCCCGGATCATTCAAGGGAGACAGCGCCATGCCCGAAATCGAAATCTTCCAGTCGCTCTGGGCGATGGAGCTGCGCCGGCCGGACGGCAAGGAGCGCAGCCGCGAGGAATCCTTCGAGATGATCGCCGCCGCCGGTTATGACGGCGTGGCCGTCGATCTGGGCTCGATCGATATGGACAACGCCCGCGCCTGCCTGCCCTTTATCCGCGAGCACGGCCTGGGCTGCATCGTGAACGCCTTCCCCAAGACCGTCTCCGCCCTGCGCCCGGTGCTTGAGATGGCCAAGGAGTTCGACGCTCGTTTCGTCAACGTCATCGGCCAGGTCATGCCGGTTACGGTCGAGGGCGCGATCCCCGTTATCCGCGCCTGGATGGACCAATCGGAGGAGATCGGCATGCCGGTCCTCTTCGAAACCCACCGCAACTGCATCACCAACGACCTTCTCTTCACCCTCTCCCTGCTCGACGCGGTGCCCGAGATGCGGCTCTGCGCCGACCTCTCCCATTTCGTCGTGGACCGGGAATTTCCCCTGCCGCTCCTGCCCCGCGACCGCGCCTTCATCCGCCGCATCCTGGAACGCTCGGACTCCTTCCAGGGCCGGGTCGCGGGGCGCGAGCAGATCCAGCTGCCGCTGGCCTACCCCCAGCACCGGAAATGGGTCGAGCTGTTCAAGGGCTGGTGGGAGGAGGGGATACGCGGCTGGCGCGCCCGCGCGCAGGAGGGCGAGGTGTTCAACTTTCTCTGCGAACTCGGTCCCCCCGACTACGCGATGACCGGCCCAGACGGCTACGAACTCTCCGATCGCTGGGAAGAGGCGTTGACGATCCGGGGCTGGGTGCGGGACATCTGGGACCGGCTGGAGGTCGAAGACGCCTGAGCCTCAGCCTTCGTCCTTGTGGACGATCAGGTCGGACAGCCAGTCGAAGGCAGCCATCTCGAAGGGCAGGTTGTAACCCTGTTCGCAATGGGCGCCGCCGCCCGTTCGAGTCTCGGCGGTCGGTTCGGCCGTCTCGAATTGGACGAGGGTCTTGGTCTCGACCTTGACCAGGGCGTCGTAGAGATGTTTTCCGCGTGTCGCGAAATCGTGGGGATTGTCGGTCACGAAGGCGGGCACCGTGATCTCGCCCGCGCGGTAGCGGAAGTCGAAACGCATCATCTCGACGAGATAGTCGAAGGGTGTCGTGCAGCCATGCACGGCGGCCCGGCTCATGAAGAAGAAACGCAGGCCCGGCTTGCTCGCCATGGCCTTCGCGAAGAAGCCGTCCACGGTTTTCCGATCCCCGGCCTCGAAGGCCGCCCCGATCGCCTCGGGCATGCGCCCGAGCAGGGCATCGCGGAAGGATATCTGGCCCGGATCGACGATCATGGCGCAGGGTCGTTCCTCGCCCAGCAGGCCGCGCGGCACGAGATAGCCGCCGAAGCTCCGGCCGAGCACGGCGATACGGTCCGGTGCGGCAAAACCCTGCTCGGACAGCCAGTCGAGACAGGGCGGCAGGACCGCCTCGTAGTCCGGGCGCATGAACAGCCTGTGGCGCAGCAGGGTATGGCCCTGGCCGGGGCCGTCGACGATTGCGACGTTGTAGCCGCGCGCGATGGCGTCCTCGACGGCCGCGATCTGGTAGTATTCCTCGACGAAGCTGTCGTATCCGGTGATGGCGAAGATCGTCGGCCGCCGCACCGACCATTCCCCGCCGCGCGCAAACACCACGCCCAGCAGTTCCTTGCCCTCGAACGGGATGGCGATCCGTCTCGCCTCATAGTTCGCGGCCAGGGCGTAGCCTGCGTCCGCCGCGCGCGCCATATCTTCGACCGCCGCCAGGACGGCCGGGTCCCACAGATTCTCGCGCAGTTGGAAATGGCTGGCCCGGTGGTACTCGGCGGCTCGCAGGAAGGCTCGGCGCGCGCTGACCTTATGCCCGGCGGCAAGCTTTCGTTCGCCGATCTCGAGATAGCGGTTCGCGGCTGCGCGCCAGGTTTCGTATTGCCCCTGGGCATCGCCGGGCGGCAGGCGATGCCCAATGGCATAGACCTCGGCCACGTCCGCGACTCCGTAATAGGCGTAGCCGAGGGTGCGGAAGAACTGATCGACCAGGGCCGGATCATCGGCGGCCGGCAAGACCAGGAGTTCGCTGTTGTAATCGGTCATGCGCGGCAATCCTCATATTGTGCGGCCTTACGTGGAGCGGGCCTATTTCGGTTTGGCGTGGCCGAAATCGTTCCACATGTGCTGGGCGGCGATTTTGTCGTCCCGGACGGTCAGCCGGTCCATGAAGCGCACGCCCTCGAAGCCGCCATCGTCGCCCGTGAACTCGCCCTCCATCCGGCCGAAGAAATAGACGGCGAAGCCGTCCGCCGTTTCCGCCACGTCCGTCGTTTCGACCCCCTTGATCAGGCGGACATAGCGGCTTTCCAGACGGTCCAGCAGGGGGCCCAGTTCGGTCAGGTTGCCGCCCGGGCTTTCGGCCGCGAAGCCGGATTCCGCCATCGCCGTCGCCGTGTCCCGGTCGCCGCGTTCCAGCGCCGCCAGGAACGCGCGCGCGGTCTTGGCCGCCGCTTCCCGGTCGCTCATGCCCGGCGCCCCGGCGTCTCGGCGGCGCTCAACGATCGGCCCCCAGGACATGCTCGGCCGCGCCGATCACGTCGTTCGAGGAGCCAACGATCAGCGGATCGGGGCCATGGCCGGCGGCCTTGGTCTTGTTCGGATAGGGCAGCTGCCACAGGAAATGCTGCATGCAGTTGATGCGCGCGCGCTTCTTGTCGCTCGACTTGATCACCGTCCAGGGCGCGTCGGCCGTGTCGGTGTAGAAGAACATGGCTTCCTTGGCTTCGGTGTATTCCTCCCACTTCTTCAGGGACGCCATGTCGATCGGGGTCAGTTTCCACTGCTTCAGCGGGTCCTTCTTGCGCTGGGTGAACCGGCGATGCTGTTCCTCCTGGGTCACCGAGAACCAATACTTGAAGAGGCGGAAGCCGCTGTTGACCAGCATCCGTTCGATCTGCGGCGTCTGACGCATGAATTCGAGATATTCCTGAGGCGTGCAAAAGCCCATGACCCGCTCGACCCCGGCCCGGTTGTACCAGGAGCGGTCGAACATCACGATCTCGCCCGCCGTCGGCAGTTCGGCGATATAGCGCTGGAAGAACCATTGCCCGCGTTCGGTCTCGCCCGGCTTTTCCAGCGCCACGACCCGCGCGCCGCGCGGGTTGAGATGTTCCATGAAGCGCTTGATCGTACCGCCCTTGCCGGCCGCATCGCGGCCCTCGAACAGGACGACGATCTTCTGACCCGTCTCCTTGACCCAGTTCTGGACCTTCAACAGCTCGACCTGCAGATCCGCCTTTTGACGCTCGTACACCTTGCGGCGCATCTTGGTCTTGTAGGGGTAGACGTCGCTCTGGAATACATCGCGGAGGGCCTTCGGGTCGTGCTCCAACTCCGCCAGCCGGTCTAGCGCCTCGTCGGGATCGTGCTGTTCCGGCGGAACGAACGAGCTGGCGCTCGATGCCTTGCCGTTGTTGCGTTTCGCCTTGGCCTTCGTTGCGCCGTTGGTGCGTGCCTTCTTCGCCTCCGGCTTGGCGTCCTTCTTCGCCTCCGGCTTGGCGCCCTTCGCCGCCACCGGCTTGGCGTCCTTCTTCGCCTCCGGCTTGGCGCCCTTCGCCGCTTCCGGCTTGGCGTCCTTCTTCGCCGCCGATTCGGCGACTTCCGCCGCTACCGGTTCAGCGACTCTCGCCGCTACCTGTTCGGCGGCTCTCGGCGGCGTCGAGCTCGCGTCTTTCGTCTCCTGCATCTCTCTCTCCCCGGCGGATGGCCTCAACCAAACCGCGCTTTCTGTCACGCTCCGCCCGTCGGTGCGTTGATATAGCTCAAGCCGCCGCCGGCCTACGGCAGCACGTCGCGGCAGGTCTGTGCGAACTTGTCGACGATCTCGTCCAGTTCCGCGTCGGTCGCGTTATAGGCCGGCGACAGGATGGCAATATCGCCCCGCTCGCCGTCGACATTGCCGCCGACCGGATAGCAGATCAGGCCGTTCTCCAAGCCCCGCTGCTTGATCTTGGCGAAGATCGTCTTGTCGGCCGCAAAGGGCTCCTTGGTCTCCTGGTCGGCGACGAATTCGACCCCGACGAAATAGCCGCGCCCCCGGATGTCGCCGATATGGGCGTGCTGGCCGATCTCGCGGCGCAGGGCGTCCATGAATTGCGGCCCCTTGGTCCGCACCCGCTCCAACAACCCGTCGCGCTCGACCACCTGCTGCACCGCCACCCCGGCGGCGCAGGCCAGGGTATGGCCGGTGAAGGTATGGGCCGTCAGCAGATCGCCATAGGCCTCGACGATCGGGCCCTTCAGCCGCTCGTGATAGATCGCGACCCCCAGGGGGACGTAGCCCGCACCCAGCCCCTTGGCGACGGACATGATGTCGGGCTCGACACCGTCCTCTTCCAGCGCGCGCCAATAGCCGGTGCGTCCCGCGCCGCACATCACCTCGTCGGCGATCATCAAGACGCCGTACTTGTCGCAGACCGCGCGCATGGCCTTGGCGTAACCCTCGGGCGCGGGCACCGCGCCGCCGGCCGCGCCGACCACCGGCTCGAAGATGAAGGCGGCCACGTTCTCCGGCCCCTGGCGCAGGATCTCGCGCTCCAGCTCGGCAGCGCAGTATTGCGGGATGTCCTGGGGCGCGATGCCGGCGGGCGGGCGATAGACATTGGCAGGGGAGACGAAGCTCGCCTCCATCATCGCGCCCTCGAAGGGCTCGCGTCTTTGGGCGAAGCCGGAGACGGACAGCGCGCCCAAGGTGTTGCCGTGCCAGGAGCGCTGGCGCGCGATGAAGCGCCGCCGCGTCTTCTGGCCCATGGCCGCGTGATACTGCAGTGCGATCTTGAGGCAGCTTTCCACCGCCTCCGACCCGCCGGTCACGAAGACCATCTCCTTGAGGCCGCTGCCGCATTGCTTGGCGACCATCGCCTGCAGGGTTTCCAGCGCGTCGCTGGTAAAGGTGAAGCGGTGATGGGAGGCGATCTGGTCCAGCTGGTCCTTGATCGCCTGGTTCACGTCCTCGTTGCCGTGCCCCAGGCAGTAGACGCTGGGTCCGCCCGAGCCGTCGACATACTGCTTGCCGTCCGTGTCCCAGACATAGGAGCCCTTGCCCCGCGCCACCTTGGGCAGGGCGGCGGTCGAAAAGATATTGGCGGCTCCCGCTTCGCTTTCGGCGATGGCGGCCATGGCGGTGTCCTCCCTCGAATA
>JABIRQ010000433.1 GCA_018699755.1 Rhodospirillaceae bacterium
AGGGGCCGGGGTCCAGAGCCCGGTCCAGCCGGCCATACATCTCGGCGCAGATCTTGGCCCCGGCGTCGAGCACGGCGGCGCGGTGCGCCTCCTCGGCCGAACAGCGGTGGGGATAGTTGATCTGCTTCGATGCCGGGTGGACCGCGCTCGCCAGGAACAGAAGCCATTGGTAGAACCAGCCGCGCTCGGCCGTGCCGGGCTCGGGCGCCAGGCCCGCCTCCGGGTGGCGGTCGCAGAGGTGCATGCAGATCGCCGCCGCCTCGAACAGCACGAAATCGCCGTCCACCAGGGTCGGCACCCGCCCGTAGGGATTGAGCTTCCGGTACCAGTCCGGCGGCGCGCCGGAATAGACATCGACCATCTTCAGATCGTAAGGCTGGCCCAGTTGCTCCAGCACGGCCTGGGGCGCCATGGCGATCGCCATGGGCGCGGAATAGAGCGTGTACATCGGCGGATGCCTCCCTTCTTCGGCTCCCGAGTGTGGATCGGTCGGCCGCCCGACGGAAGACCTGTTCGCCGCCACCGCGCCCTGTAGGATGCCGCAACACACGGGAAATCCGCATTGGGGGAGGGCCGAATGAAGATCACGGATGTCGAGGTCGTCGAACTGCGCGCGCCGATGCCGAAGGACGACTGGTACGACGGCGCCTTCGTCAACTGCCTGATCCGCCTGCACACCGATGCCGGGATCACTGGGATCGCCGAAATCGACAGCAGCCCGGCGATCATGAAGGCGATCGTCGACCCGGCCAGGGCCTCGCTCGCCTGGCCCAGCCTGAAGTCCATCGTCCTGGGCCAGGATCCGACGGATCCGGTGGCCCTGTGGGACCGGATGTATGCCCAGAGCCACTACTACGGCCGGCGCGGCGCGGCGATCCACGCGATCAGCGGCATCGACATCGCCGCCTGGGACATCAGGGGCAAGGCCGAGGGGAAAACCGCCGCCGCGCTGATGGGGATGCCGCAAAGGGACCGGGTGCGCGCCTATGTCACGACCTCGCGCCTGGGCGAAACCGACGATTCGGTGCGACGCCGCCTGGACACCTGCCTGGAGACGGGGGTCCGCGCCCTCAAGGTCGCCTCGGACCCCCATTGGGGCCAAGAGGTCGACTATGCCTGCCACGTCCTGGCCCTGGCGCGCGCGCATGTCGGCAAGGAGATCGACCTGATGTTCGACGCCTTCGGCTGCTTCAAAAGCGCCGAGGCCGCCCTGGGCGTGGTGCCGGTCCTGAAGGAGAACGGCTATCTCTGGTTCGAGGCGCCGATTCCGATGGACGACCTGGACGGCTTCGCCGAAATCGCGGGCCGGGGCGTGGCGATCACGGGCGGCGACATGGGCCTGACCACCCGCTTCGAATACGAGGCCATGCTGGTGCGCGGCCGGGCCGATATCGCCCAGCCGGACGCGACCATGGTCGGCGGGTTGAGCGAGATGCTGCAGGTGGCGGAGATGGCGCGCGGGCTAGGCCGGCGCATCATCCCCCACGGCTACAAGAGCGACATCCTGCTGGCCACGAACCTGTCCTTCCTGGCCCAGCACTGGGACGAGGAATGGCTGGAATACTCGATCGCCGATTCGCCCCTGCGCTGGGACATGGTCCATGAAACCTTCCCGGTCGGCCCGGACGGCAAGGTCGCCGTGCCGCAAGGCCCGGGATTGGGCCTGACCCTGAACGACGAAACGGTCCGCCGCTACCGCGAGAATTGAAAGTCAGTCGCCGGCGATGGCGAGGAGATCCTCGGAATCGGTCAGGCGCACGGCATGGTCGGGAAGCTGTTCGATCAGGCCCGCCTTGCGCAGAGCGGTGAAGGTGCGGCTGACCGTCTCGATGGTCAGGCCGAGATAGTCCGCGATATCGGTGCGGGTCATGGGCACATGCACCGGATTGGCGCCCTGGCCGCGCCGTTCGGCCCGGCGCGACAGCGTGATCAGGAAGGAGGCCAGCTTTTCGCGCGCCGTCTTGCGGCCCAGCAGGACCATCTGGTCCTGGGCCGTCGCCAATTCGTTCGAGGCGAGACCGAGCAGGCGTCGCTCCATGCGGGGATGGCCGTCGAGCAGCGTCTCGAAACTGGCGCGTGGGAACCGGCACAACGCGGAACGCTCGATCGGTTCGGCCGTGTAGGTATAGGTCTCGTCATAGGCGAGGCCCAGGAAATCGCCGGGAAAGAGAAAGCCGGTGATCTGCCGCCTGCCGTCGGGCAGCAGCCGGGACAGCCGGACGGCCCCCGTGGTCACGTTGAAGACGTGCCGCGCCGGGTCGCCCTCGTAGAAGATCGCACTGCCCGCTTCCACCGCGATCCCGTCCAGGATTTCCGCGAGCGCGCCAAGCTCGTCGGACTGCAGGGCCCCGCAAACGGCGATCTCGCGTATCGGGCAGGCCGCACAGGGGCTTACTCCCCCCTCCCGGTCCACGCGCGGCACCGCGTTCGGTACGATGTTGTATCGCGGCATAATCCCCGCTCCCCAAGGAAGATCTGGCGGCCTCCATGCCCAATTTGGGCCAAGGGTCGTGGGGAATCAATAAATTAGACAAACCGCATACACATCAGGGCGCACGGCGCCTTTAGTCCTCGCGCGGGGTTTCCTCGTCATCGTCGAACAGAATGCGCTGCGCGGCGCCGTCCAGGTCCTCGTATTGACCCGTGCGCAGGCTCCAGAGAAAAGCGCCGAGTCCGAGAAGCCCCAGGAACAGGGCGACGGGAATGAGATAGAGCAGAGCCGTCATTCCCCGCGCTCCAGCCGCCCGCGGCCGGCCAGGCGCAGGGCGTTGCCGATGACGATGAGCGACGAACTCGACATCGCCACGGCGGCGACCAGGGGGGTCACGTGACCGAGCATCGCCAGGGGCACGGCGAACATGTTGTAAAGCGTGGCGAGCGCCAGGTTCTGGCGCACCAGGGACGCGGCGCGGCGCGCCACGGCCAGGGTCTCGGCGACCGGCGCCAGGCGATCGCCCTGAAAAACGATATCGGCGGCATTCTGGCTGATCTCCGCCGCGCTCGAGGGCGAGAGCGAGACATGGGCGGCGGCCAGGGAAGGCGCATCGTTGAGCCCGTCGCCCACCATCAGGACGTGGCGCCCCCGGGCGGCCAGTTCCTCCAGCCGGACGACCTTCTCTCCCGGAGCCATGCCCGCACGCCAATCGGCGAAGCCGAGCCGGTCGGCGATGGCGCGAACCACCCCCGGCCGGTCGCCGGACAGCAGAAGGAGATGCAGGCCCCGCGCGCGCAGGCGATCGACCACGGCCGCCGCATCCGCCCGGGGCGCATCCTCGAAGGCGAACCGGACCGGCGCCATTCCGGGCCGCGCGAACCAAAGCTCGGGGCCGGCATTTTCTTCCGCGATCTCCGCCCCTTCGCCGGCGGCGCCATCCGCCCCATCCGCCCCATCCGCCGATGTCACGCCGCACCAGACGCGGCTGCCCAAGCGCGCCATTCCCCCCGGCCCCGGCCAAGCGAGGCCAGCGCCCGGCGTCTCGGTCACATCCGCGGCGACCGGGACGGGCGGCACGGCGGCGACGAGGGCGCGGGCCAGCGGATGGCTGGAGGCTGCCGCGCCGGACGCCGCGGCGCGCAAAGCTTCGTCATCGATGCCTCCGTCCCGGCGCAGGACGGGCCGACCTTCCGTCAAGGTGCCGGTCTTGTCGAAGGCCACCGTGTCGACCTGTGCGAGGCGTTCCAGGGCGGTCGCCGATTTCAGCAGGATGCCCTGGCGGAACAGCCGCCCGCCGGCGATCACCTGGACGGCCGGCACCGCCAGGCCCAGGGCGCAGGGGCAGGTGACGATAAGAACGGCGACGGCATAGAGCAGGGCTTGTTGCCAGGGCGCCCCGACCAGCAGGAACCACCCCAGGAAGGTGACCAGGCCCAGGCTATGAACGGCGGGGGCATAGAGCCGGGCGACACGGTCGGCCAGGGCGACGAAGCGGGCGCGACCCTGCTCCGCCGTCTCCATCAGGCGCGCGATCTCGGCCAGAAGGGTCTCCTCACCCGCCGCCACCGCCCGCACGCGCAAGGCCGCGGTGAGGTTCATCGTGCCCGCGAAGACGGACGCGCCGGGCGCGACCGCGGCGGGCAGGGACT
>JABIRQ010000243.1 GCA_018699755.1 Rhodospirillaceae bacterium
CGCTACCTGGTCCGCGCCGCCTTCGACGGCATCGCCTTCATCACCTGGTACTACGCCGTTTCAAGCATCCCCCTGGCCGAAGCGACGGCCCTGTTCTTTACCCTGCCCCTGTTCGTCGTCGTGCTCGCGGCGACCATGCTGGGCGAAACCATCGGCTGGCGGCGCTGGGCGGCGGTCGCCCTGGGCTTCATCGGCACGATGGTCGTCCTGCGCCCGGATATGGTGGGATTGGAGATCGGCGCCCTCGCCGCCCTGCTCGCGGCCCTGACCTCGGCCAGTTCGAACGTGATGGTCCGGGCCCTGGCGCGCGACGACCCGCCGGTCGCCGTGATGGGCTGGAACATGGTGCTGCTGATCCCGATCCCGTTGGCCGCCGCGCTCACCCAATGGACCACGCCCACGGCGCCCCAGTTCGCCTGGCTGATCGGCATTGCCGCCCTGGCGGGGGCGACGCAGTTCTGCCTGACCCGGGCCTATGCCGCGACGGAAGCCTCGCAGCTCGCCCCCTTCCAGTTCACCCAGCTCGTCTTCGCCGCCCTGGTCGGTTTCGCCGCCTTCGGCGAGGTGCCGGACCTCTGGACCGTGCTGGGCGGCGCGTTGATCGCCGGCTCCGCCATCTACGTCGCCCTGCGCGAAGCGCGGCTGGCGAGGCGCGGCGCGAGCGCAAAGCCCGGGATCGCGTGCAAGAAGCCATCGGCAAAGGGCGCATCCGGATAGAGCGGGGCGAGAGCCCGGATGCCGTCCTCGGCATCGCGACAACCATCGAGCACGTCGCGGAATACCCGCGCGACCTCGACCATATCGCACTTCTGGGGAGATAGGCGAAGAGCCCGTACGCCCGCTCCGGCAAGATCGTGAACGCTGCCGAGGAGATTGGTGCAGGCGCGGGACAGGATTTGCACACCGTTGACCGAGAGGAAGTCGGCGCCGTCGAGGGTCTTCACCGCCAGCCCGTCCGGGTCCTGCTCGCAGACGAAGCGGCAGTTGTCCTTCGAGAGCTTATGAACGCGGGCATGGTAGCAGCGCGCAGAAATCGCAAGCGGCACCTTGCCGAAGGCGAACACCTCGACCACAACATCCGGCAGTGCCGCCGCGATCGCGGCGACGGAGGGCATCGACAACTCCGGCGGCAAGCAGATCCGCTCCGCGCCCCCCCGCACGAAGTACGCGGCCGTCGCCTCGTTGTATGTATTGACGAAGGGGCCAATCGCATGCGGGCGGCCGGCGAGCGATGCCAAGCACGAGAGGTCGTTGATCTCGACCGTCACACCTTCGGCCTCCGTAAGCTCCACCGTCTGCCGACGCTCGCGCGGCTGCGAGACGAGTATCAAGGACCCGAACAGCACCTTTTTGCCGGCGGCCGCGAGCCGATCGACGACCTCCGGCAAGTGCTTGAGAAAGAAGGGCGAGCGTTTCGAACAGACCACCTCACCGACAACGACAGTCTCGACCGGCGCCTCGTCCGCGATACGGAAATAGAAATCGCGCCAAAACTCCGGCGACCAATTGAACAACACTGGGCCAAGGGTAAGCTGCATCCGGTGTCATCCTCCATATGCGGGTATCCGCGGAACGGGCAAGCGCCTTCGGCCCGTCATCGCCACGTCTTGCGATAGGCTCCGACCGTGGTCGCCTGGCCTTCCGTCATGGCGATGAGTTCCGTCGTCTCGACCGGCAAGCCCGCCTCCAGTGCGTCGAGGGCTTGGCGGAAGGAGCGCACGACGCGTTCGATGTAAGCACGCCCGCGTTGGCGACCCTCGATCTTCAACGCGGTGACGCCGGCTTCATGCAGACCGAGCAACTGTGTCGCGGCATCAAGGCTGACCGGCTCCTCGAAGATGTAGCCGGCGCCATGCTCCGTTCGGAAGCGCCCCTTGCAGAGAGTCGGGTAGCCGACGGGCTCGTCCTCGGCGAAGACGTTGATCGTGAAATCGCCAAGGCGCGACACGGTTCCGCCGTCCGCCTCATGGTAGCTCACATGGCTTGCCGGCGAACAAACGCCCTGCATGTTCGGCGATTTTCCGGTGACGTAAGAAGACAGCGAGCAGCGCCCCTCCGCCATGACGCAGAGGCCGCCGAAGACGAAAACCTCGGTCTCGCAGTCGACCTCCCTCACGATGGCGGCGATCTCGGCCACGCTCAGGACGCGCGGCAGAACCACACGGCGGGCGCCGAACGCCTCCACGTAGAATCGAATCACATCAGGATTGGCCGCGGCCGCCTGCACCGAAACGTGAAGACGCTGATCCGGATGGCGCCGAGAGGCATAATCGAGCAACCCGACATCGGCCAGAATCAAGGCATCGGCGCCGGCCTCGACCGCGTCGTCCACCGCCCTGTGCCAGACATCGAGCGCGCCGGCGCGCGCGAAGGTATTGATCGCAACCAGGACTTTGACGCCCCGCTCATGCGCCAAGGCGATGGCCGCGCGCAGTTCCTCACGGCTGAAATTCAGACCCGGAAAATTGCGCGCGTTGGTTTCGTCGCGGAAGCCGCAATAGACTGCGTCGGCGCCAGCTTCGACCGCGGCCTTCAAGGCGGCGGGAGTGCCAGCCGGGCAAATCAGTTCCATGGCTCGACTACCACCCATTTGCCGCCCGACCGCGCGGCGATCATAGCATGTCCCGCAGGATACGTTCCGCAGGCGCTTTGAGCGGCCCGAGTCCGTCGAGCGCCTCGCCGACGAGGTCGATTTGCGCATCGTCGATCGCGTTCCGCAGTGCAAGCACGGCCTCGATGTCGCCCTCGATACGCAGATCGCGCGAAAAGAACAGCGCATCGCCATCAAAGGCGCCTTCGACCAATCCGACGAGAGCGGCCAATGTGCCGGAAACGCACGCGTCGAGGCGCCCCGGCAGATATCTCACCGCGGAGACCCTGGGGTGAAGCGGCTTCGGCTCGAGGACGAAGGCAAAAGGCAGATCGGTAGGGCGGATACCGAAGCGCTTGCCGGCGTGGTCTCCGAGCCGCTCGAAGATGCCCGAATGGCGCCTCTCGATCCTATGGAGAAGCACGGCGAGCAAAGGCTGCAACGGTAGCAGCGGCAACGGTCGCATGGCTAACGCAAGCAGCGGCGAAACTGTCGAAATGGCCGAGGTGCGCGATGGCATCGGATCACCTTCGATGTCGGCGGATACGATACGTTCCGATTACTATACCCCGCTCGCCTCGATCATTCATTGCGTTGGAGCAAAAAAACGCGCCCGAACGCCGATGCGCGATCGCACCTCCCTATTCTGGAGCGGGCCAGGACGGATCCAGGAACCGCTGGAACTCGAGGCGGTAGCCGTTCGAATCGCGCGCGAACAGGGTGTAGATGTCGAAAGGCTGCGGCGACGGGCGGCGCGGTCACAGCCGCCCCGCAGGCTCGTCGGCCGGGTCGATCTCGGCACGCAACGGGATTTCCGTCGTGTCCTCCATCAGGCGGACGACCTCGGGCGCCCAGGCGCCGGCACCGTAGCGCGCCTTGGCCTCGACGAAATGCTGCTCGACCAGGGTGGCGAGCTTGAGCGGCACACCCAGTTCGCGCCCCAGGGCGGTGACGAAACCGATATCCTTCAGGGTCAGGGCCATGGTGAAGCCGCTGTTGTAACTGCCCTCCAGCACGCGCGGAATATAGGTCTCGAACTCGACGCTGTTGCCCGAACTGCCGCAGATGGCGGAGTAGCATTGCTTGAGGTCGAGGCCGGCCTTGGCCGCCAGACTCATGACTTCGCCCGCGGCGACCAGATCGACGAAGGTCAGCATGTTGGTGATGACCTTCAGGATCGAGGCGCTGCCGAGCGGACCCAGGTGAAAGAGCGGACCGCACATGGCCGAGAGGGCCGGGCGGTGGGCCTGGAGCACGGCCGCCTCGCCGCCGACGAAGACGGTGATCTCGCCCTGGGCGGCCCGGTGCACCCCGCCGGTGACGGGGCATTCCAGGGTCTCGACCCCACGTTCCGCCGCGAGAGCGGCAAGACGCCTGATTTCCACCGCTTCGGACGTGCTCATCTCTAGCCAGGCCGAGCCCGGCTTCATCGCGGCCAGGGCGCCGTCCTTCCCGGTCATCACCGCATCCGACGCCGCCGGCGACGGCAGGCAGGAAACGAAGCCGTCCGCGTCCTCCGCCGCCGCCCCGGGAGACTCGGCCCAGACCGCCCCCGCTTCGATCGGCGCCGCGGCGCGCGCCCTGTCCAGGTCGTGGACCCACACGGCGAAGCCCGCCTTGGCCAGGCTGGTCGCCAGCTTGCCGCCCAGTTCCCCCAGGCCGACGAAGCCGTAGCTTTTCGCCATTCCGCTTCTCCCCTGTACCGAGGCGCCCATTAACGAAATCGCGGCGCCCATCATCCGGAGTCTGCCGCGCTCGAGGATCCAGGTCCAACATTGCGCGGCGCCCCGCGCCCTCCCCATCCCCGGCGGAACATGGGAAGATAGGAGGTTATTTCCCGCCGTTTCCGAACCAAAGACAGGTTCATTCCATGACCCCGCGACGATCCGGCCGCAAGGCCGAGGGCATCGCCTTCGTCGGCACCCTTGGGGCGCTATCGGCCGTGACGGCGACGGCGATCGATATCTCGATCCCCGCCCATGGCGAGGTCGCGGCCGAGTTCGGCCTGCCCGCCTCGGCCGGGGCGGCGCTGGTGACCGCCTTCATGCTTGCCTACGGGCCGGGCCAACTGGTCTGGGGCATGCTGGCGGACCGCTTCGGCCGCCGCACGGTCATGTTCGTCTCTCTCGCCGGCTTTCTGGTGGCCAGCGCAGTCTGCGCCACCACCGAGTCCTTCGCCGCCCTGCTGATCGCCCGTGCGGTTCAGGGCATGATGGCGGGCGGTGCGCCGGTTGCCGCCCGGGCCGTGGCGCGCGACATGGGCGGCGGCCTCAAGACCGCCAATCTTCTGGCGGTGATGACCATCATCCTGGGCCTTGCGCCCCTCCTCGCCCCGCTCGTCGGCTCCGGCCTGCTCGTCCTGTTCGACTGGCGCTCGGTCTTCTGGTTCCTCCTAGTCTTCGGCGTGGCGGCCGCGGCCGCGACCTGCGCCTTCATCCCCGAAACCCAGGACCCCGCACACCGGCAAGCGCTCTCGCTGTCCCGGGCCGCGCGCAATATCCGCTTCCTGCTGGGCACCCACGACTTCGTGTTCGGCAGCGCGTTGGGCGCGACCTCTTTCGCCGGCTATGCCGCCTTCCTGGCGGTCGGCGCGGCCATGGCGCAGGAACGTTTCGGGGTTTCGCCGGAAGGCTTCGGCCCGCTTTTCGCGATCGCCGCGGCGGCCTTCGTGCTCGGCTCGATCCTCGTGCGCCGCATGATCCCGCGCTTCGGCTTGGCAGCCGCCTTGCGCACCGGGGTCGCGATCGCGGTGGCGGCATCCGTGCCCCTGCTGATCACGGTTCATATGGATCTGGGCCTGGTCGCCTTCTGGGCGATCCTCTGCCTCTACGTCTCATCCTTCGGGTTGCTGATGCCCGGCTCCATCGCCCAGGCCCTGGAGCCGGCGGGCGCGATGGCCGGATTCGGCGCCTCGGTCTTCGGCGTCTTTACCGCGCTGGGCGGCGCGCTCGGCGCGCATGTCTCGTCACTGCCCCTGTTCGAGACGGCGTCGGACGGATTGGTCTGGACCATGGGCGAGGCCGGCTTCGCCTGCCTGGCCATTCATCTGCTCGCCTGCGCGACCAGGCCCCAGGCCTAAGCCGAGCCGTCAGCCGCCGGTCGCGCGCGCGGCGGCAAGGCGCATGCCCTGCTTGGTCTCGCGCACCAGATCCTTCGCCAGGGCATCCGCGTGACGGTTGCGCCAATCCTCCAGCGCCGTGCCCCGGACCCGCGCGTTGAAGGCCCCCAGGGCGGGCGAGGCCGAAAGCTGAAAATCCGCCCGCCGCGCGCCCTCGCCGGCCAGCGCGAAGCGGCGCCCCTCGGCCAGGTAGTGCCGGAAGACATGCATCAATTCCTGCTTCGGCGTCGCGTCCTGTGGCACCGCGCCCTGCGCGCGCAACCCGCCCAGGATCTCCGCATAGCCGGCCTGGAAATAGCCGTCCTCGATCCGCTTGCGCAGCGCGGCTGGGATCGCCTCCCAGCTCTCGTAGAAGCGGTACAGGTCATAGAGCTTGTTGGCCCGGGCCGCGAACAGGCTGCCGCGTTTCAGGACCCGCGCCTTGCCGCCCCAATCGAACCAGTGTTCCGAGGGCGCGAGTTCGGTGTCCTGGACCCCCATCTCGGCCAGGATGTCCTTGGCGAGATCGCTCAACCCGGCCTCGACCGTGCATTGCATGATGGAGCCGACCTCGACGAAATCCGCGCCCATGAGGAAGGCGACCGACGCGGCCTCCGCCGTGCCGATCCCGCCCCCGGCACCGACCGCGACATGGGGCGCGAGACGATCTCGCATATCGCGCGTCACGGGCAACAGGGCCAGGAGGGACGCGCCATCGGTATCGCCCGCGCAATCGGCCAGGGCGATCACGGCATCCGCCATGGTCAGATGCGGGGCCAGGTCGGCCGCCTCGGCATCGATCCGGCCGTCCTTCAGCAGATCCGCGACCAGGGCCGGCGGCGGGGGCGAGAGGAAGGCTTCGGCCGTCTCCGGCCGCGTGACCTTGGCCAGAATCCGGTTCGGTGCGACGACCGCACCATCCGTCCCGCGTGCGGCACCGGCGAGGCGGTAGCGCACCAGGGCGCGTTCGACCTGATAGAAGCCGCCGATCTCGACGCAATCGACGCCGAGAGTCATGAGCAGGTCCAGTCGCGCCTCGACCGCTCCGTCCCGTCCCGCCCCGCCCCGGACATTGACCCCGAGGACGCTGTTTCCGAGCCGGTCGCGCAGGGCGCCGATCTGGGCGCGTGCCTCCTCATCAGACAGCCCGTCCGCGCCCAAAAAGGCTAGGAAACCGGCGCGAGCCAGCTGCTCCACCAGAGCCGGGCCGCCCACGCCGTAGCCCATACCGCCGACGACGATGGCTTCCGCGACGCCGAAACGGGTGCGGAAAGCCGCCAGGCCAAGATCGAAATCGACACCCGCGGACCCGTTGGTCTTCGTCCTGGCCGGTTCGCCAAGAAGACGTGGCGTCGGTTCCGGCACGGGCACGGGCGCGGATTCAGGCATGGCCGGCGGCTCATCCGGCGGCGGCGCGACCACGGCAACGACGGGTTCCGGCTTGCTGTAAGGCGCATCCGCGAGAGGCTGGGCCTCGGCCCGAATCTTGGTCACAAGCCCGGTCAGCACCCGACCCGGCTGCATCTCCTCGAAGTCTTCCTCGCCCTGGCCCCAGATCCAACGGATCGATTCGGACCAGCGCACCGGGCTGACGAGTTGGGCGGCGAGATTGGCCGCTACCGCGCCCGGCTCGTGCGGCCGGCCGGTTACGTTCGCCAGCACCGGGATGGCGGGGTCGCCGATCCTGAGATCGGCGAGCAAATCCGCGAAATCGGCCCGCGCGCCGGCCATCGCCCGCGAATGGAACGCGCCGGAGACGTTGAGCGGGATATAGGCGCGCGCGCCGGCGGCGGTGAACGCCGCCTCCGCCGCCGCAAGATCGGCCGGAAGCCCAGCCAGGACGATCTGGCTCGGCGTGTTGATATTGGCGAGGTCGAGCCTGTCGAGATCGGCCTCGCGGAGCACGCCGCGCACCCGGTCCTCGTCCAACCCGATCACGGCCGCCATGCTGCCTTCGCCACAATCGGCCATCAGAGCGCCGCGCCTGGCCACCAAGGTCAGGCCGGTAGCGAAATCACAGGCACCGCCCGCGAAGAGCGCCGTCAGCTCGCCCAGGCTGTGACCCGCCAGCCAAGCGGGATCGCGGCCAGTGTCGCGCCGCCAGCGCAGATAGGACAGAGCACCGACGGTATAGAGCGCCGGCTGGGTGAATTCTGTGCGCCGCAAGCGGCCGTCCGGATCGTCGCGGCACAGGGCCGCGATCGAATAGCCGAGGATTTCGTCGGCCGTCCGGGTCTCGTCCGGGAATTCTGCGAAGAGGTCCCCGCCCATGCCCTTTTCCTGGGCGCCCTGGCCGGGAAACAACAATGCCGTCATGCGCTTATTCCCAATCTTTGCCTTACGGCCTGATACCCGGCCCATTCGTTGCCGAAGAGGCTCATCACCGACACGGCTTCCGACGCGGACTCCGGGGCCAGGTTGTATTTCGCCACCGTCGCCATCGTGCCCGAGGGGCTGAGATCGACGAAAAGCGATGCCTGACGGCTCTCCAGCGCGCGATAGGCGTCGGCGATCCGCATGGGCGAGCGCACGATTTTCCAGAGATGGCCTTCCGGCACCCGGTCCAGGGCCGTCGCCGTGACGCAGGAGACCAACGGCAGATTCAGGGCCTGGCCGTCCTTGCCGCGAAACACCGCTTCCATCGCAACCCGCGCCGGCTCGACATAGGAGGAGTGGAACGGAAACCGCACCGGCAGGACCATGCAGGCATGGCCTTCCGCGCCGAGCACGCTTTCGATCCGCGCCAAATCCTCCGCGGGCCCCGCCGCAATGAAATGACTGGCCGAACTGATGCCCGCGATCTCGACCCGGCCGAACAGGTCCGGCCGTTCCGCCGCAATGCCGGGATCGTTCAGCACCGCGATCAAGCCGCCCTCGGCCCCGTCGCGCTCGAAACTCTCGGACATGGCGATGACCATGCGCAGGGCATCCGGCGCGCTCATCGCACCCGCAACGGTCAGGGCGACGATCTCGCCCAGACTGGCGCCCATCAGGGCGGTGGGGCGCGCGCCCTGAGCGATCAGGGCATCGGCCAGGGCGTATTGCACCATGAACAGGGCCGGATTCGAGTAGAGCAGCCGGTCGAACGGGTCGAACCGCCCGCGCGCCGGGTCGAACACGATGTCGAGCACCGAGCAGCCGAGCGCCTCGCGCGCGACGGCATCGAGATCGTAAAGACGCTCCCGCACCGCCGGGCAGTTCTCGGCGATTTCCCGCGCCATATGGAAGCATTGGCTGCCCTGACCGGCGAAGAGAAAGAGAACCGGTTTGGTCACGCGTCCGCCTCCTCGATCCAGACCAGGGCTTCGCCCAAGGCGGTCGCCGTCGCCGGGTCGTCCAGCAGGGCGAAATGATCGGCGACCAGCGGAAAGACGCGGAAGCGGCCGCCGGCGAGATGCCGCCAGCGCGCAACGGCGGCATCGCTCGCCCCGCCGCCCGGCCGGGCCTGCAGGAAGGCGACAGGGCATTGCACCGGCCCGGACGGCCGATAGGCGGCATGGGCGGCGCGGCGCGCGCGCCAGGGCGCGACCAGGTCCTCTATCGCCGCGGCCTCGGTCCGCATTCCAAGATCGCGCAGGATCGCCCGGGCCTCCGCTTCGTCCCGGGCCGGTTTGCCATGCATATCCATGAGCCAGTCGGCGAGGGTCGCATCCGCCGCCAGTCCCGGCAGATCCGCGCCCAACACGCTGTCGATCAAGACGAGGCCGGCCACCGCCTGCCCCGCCTGTTCCGACCCCCGAACCGCCGCATGGGCCACGACCCCGCCCAAGGACCAGCCGCTGAGCAGGGGCGCCTCTGTTCCGGAAAGGGCGGCGCGACTGGCCTCCGCCATCTGCTCCACCGTGCTTGCCGTCGGCTCGAAATCGAAGCCCATGACCGGCCGGTCGCCGGGAATATTATCCGCGAGGGTCTGCAGGACGCCGCTCTCCCCACTGATCCCGGAAAGAATGTGCAGCGCGGCCCCCTCCCCGCTTCCGGCCAAACGCACCCAGGACGGGTTCGTCGCGGCCGAAAGCCTTTTTGCCAGTTTCCGCAGGGACGGCGACTCCATCAGCCAGGTCGCGGGCAAGGCATGACCCAGCGCCTCGCGCGCCCGGGCGCTGATCGCCAGGGCGGCGATGGAATGGCCGCCATGCTCGGCAAAGGACCGGCCGGCATCGACGGAAGGGCAATCGAGCGCCTCGCGCCATAGCTCGGCCAGGGCCTTCTCCATCTTTCCGCGTGGCGATTGAGGTTTGCGGGCTTTCGACGGCAGAGCGGCCAGAGCCTCGCGGTCGATCTTGCCGCTCGACGTGACCGGCAATGCAGGGAGAACATGGACGGCGGCAGGCACCATATAGGCCGGAAGATATCGGCGCGCATGGGCCAGCAACTCGACTGGCTCGACCTCCCCTGCGACATGGGCGACGAGGGTTTCGCCCTGCGCACCTACGCTGGCCTGGGCGACCCGCGGGTGGTTCGTGAGGACGTTCTCGACCTCGGCCAGTTCGACTCTGTGGCCGCGCAGCTGCACCTGATCGTCGCGCCGGCCCAGAATTTCGATCGTCCCATCCGGCCGGCGCCGGGCCATATCGCCCGTGGCGAACAGACGCATGGACCCGGCGCCCAGATCGATCTCGGGGAACAGGCTCGAATCGAGTGCGCCGTCGCGCCAATAGCCACGCGCCAGCCCGGCGCCGCCGACATGAAGGATTCCGACCGCGCCATCCGCCGCCGGGCGCAGATCGTCATCGAGCACGTGGGCCTGCTGATTGGCCAGGGGCCGCCCGACCGGCACCGTGCCGTCCAGCGGCCGACCGTCGTCGGCCCAGGCCGTCGTGGTGATCGCCGTTTCCGTCAAACCGTAGGCGTTGACGAGCGGCGCCCCGCCGGTTTCGGCACGCCAGGCCGCCAAGGCCGCCGGGGCGACCTGGTCGCCGCCCACGACCGTCAGGCGCACGGACCCGGGGAGGGCGAGACCCTTCCCCAATCGCGAGGCCAGCAAGCCCCAATAGGCGGAGGGCAGGTTGAGGACGGTTAGCTTTTCCGTCGCGACGAAGGCGAAAAAGGCGGCCAGGTCGAGATCGCCGCCGTCGGCCAGCGGCACCACCATGGCGCCGGCCGTCAGGCTGGGAATCAGCTCCTCAAGATAGACGTCGAAACCGGGCGCGGCCATCTGCAGCACGCGATCCTTCGGCCCCAGGCCGAAGGTTTCGACGATCGCCGCCGCGTGGTTCAGCAGGGCGCCATGGGACAGCGCGGCGCCTTTCGGCCGGCCGGTGCTGCCCGAGGTGAACATCAGATAGGCGGTATCGTCGCGCGCCGCCCGGCCGCGCAGGATCGCCGGATCGCCGGCCGGCAGATTGCCCGCATCGATCAC
>JABIRQ010000192.1 GCA_018699755.1 Rhodospirillaceae bacterium
GCCATTCGATGCTGTGCGAGCCGATGGTCGAGGGGAGGGCCAAGGGCGGCCTGCTCGATGGTGAACGCCTGCTGTCGCTGGCGGATGGCGGCAAGCTCCACCACATGTCCTGCACCTCGTCCTTCGCCGAGTACGCGGTGATCGCGGAGAGTGGTTGCGTGCCCATCGACGACGCGATCCCGGACACCGTCGCCGCCCTGGTCGGCTGCGCCGTCACGACGGGCTTCGGCGCCGCGGTCAACGACGCCGGGATCAAGCCTGGCGGCTCGGTCGCGGTCTGGGGCGTCGGCGGGGTCGGCCTCAACGCCGTCATGGGCGCCGTCGTGCAGGGGGCGGAGCGCGTCGTCGCGGTCGATCCGAACCCGCGCAAGGAAGCTGTCGCCAAGCGCTTCGGCGCGACCGACTACATCAACCCGCGCGAGGTCAACGATGTGCCCGGCGCGCTGCGCGAGATGACCGGCGGGCGCGGCGTCGATGCCGCGATCGACTGCACCGGGCGGCTCGTCGCCCTGGAGCAGGGCTGGGACTCCCTGCGCAAGGCGGGCACCCTGGTCTCGGTCGGCATCCCCCACGAGGGCGACGTGCTGAAGATCGAGGCGCGCATGATCCCCAATTCCATGCGCCGCCTGGTCGGCAGCTATTACGGCGGCGGGGTGCCGGAGCGCGACTTCCGGCGTATCTTTGACCTCTACAAGCGCGGGCGGCTCGATCTCGATGCCCTGGTCGGCGAGACCCTGCCGCTCGAAGGAATCAATGACGCTTTCCGCAAGCTCGAAGCCGGCTACGACACGCGGATGGTCGTCACGTTCGATTGAGCGCGAGGAATTGCGGTCGTCATGGCCCGGCTTCGCCCGGGCCATCCAGCGGCGCGGAAGGTCTGGATGCCCCGGGCTTCGCGGGGCATGACGGGTTAGGGAAGAGAGCGGCGTTCGGGCCGACACGATGAGACTGGAGGAGACGAGGATGCGGACCAAGGCGGCGGTGCTCTATGCGATCAATGAGCCCCTGGTGATCGAGGAGGTCGAGATCGGCGACCCCAAGGACAGGGAAGTCCTGGTGCGGATGACGGCGACCGGCGTCTGCCGCAGCGACCTGTCGGCGGCGCGCGGCTTCGGCCGGCCCCATCTGCCGGTCATCCTGGGCCACGAGGCGGCGGCCGAGGTGGTGAAATGCGGCCCCGGCGTGACGCGGGTGAAGCCAGGCGATCGGATCGTGCTCTCCTGGTCGCCCAATTGCGGCCATTGCTTCTATTGCCTCGAAGCGCGGCCGACCCTGTGTGAGGTCTATACCGAGGCGGCCGGCGTCGGCACGCTGTGGGACGGCACCAGCCGCATCCGCACGCCGGGCGGCGACAAGATCCATCATTTCTCCCAGACCTCCTCCTTCGCCGAACACATG
Source organism: Rhodospirillaceae bacterium (assembly GCA_018699755.1). Classification (GTDB taxonomy): domain Bacteria; phylum Pseudomonadota; class Alphaproteobacteria; order CADEGL01; family CADEGL01; genus JABIRQ01. The sequence continues at coordinate 1,399 of JABIRQ010000192.1, forward strand.
GTCGTGCCCGAAGCCGGCTGCGTGCCGATCCATCCGGATATCCCGGCGAGTATCGCGGCCCTGGTGGGCTGCGCGGTGACCACGGGCTACGGCGCGGCGGTCAACGACGCCAACGTGCGGGCCGGGACGAATGTCGCGATCTGGGGCATCGGCGGAGTCGGCCTCAACGCCCTGATGGGGGCCAAGGTGCGCGGGCCGGCGATGATCATCGCGGTCGACGTGAACCCGGAAAAGGAGGCGGTGGCCAAGCGTTTCGGCGCAACCCATTTCGTCAACCCGGGCGAGGTCAACGACGTGCCCGAGGCGATCCGAGCACTGACCGAGGGCCGGGGGGCGGACTATACGATCGAATGCAGCGGCCGGCCCGAGGCGATCGAGCAAGCCTACCATTCGGCCCGCCCCGCGGGCACCGTCGTCCCCGTTGGCGAGGCACGCAAGGAGGAGACCGTCACCTTCCCGGCGCGTCTGCTGCCGGACGAACAGAAGCGGATCGTCGGCAGCTATTACGGCGGCGGCGTGCCCGAGCGCGATTTTCACCAGATCCTCGGCCTCTACCGCCGGGGCCTGCTGGACCTCGACGCTCTGGTCGGCGAGACCATGCCGCTCGACCGCATCAACGACGGCTTCCGCATGCTCGACGAAGGCGTTGAGACGCGCAGCGTGGTGGTGTTCGAATAGAAGCGTCGTGCCAGGGCCTCATGCTTCGAAAAGCTCGGGATGAGGAGGCCGGCATCAGGCCGAAGGCTATGTCTGCACCGCCGTCTCCGCCGCTTGCGCGATGCGGTCGCGCCGCAGCCAGAGGCGCAGGCATAGAGCGAGAGTGAGGGCCGCGCCGATGGCGAGCGGCCAGCGCAGGCCCATGAATTCGGAGGCCCAGCCCATCACGAGTGCGCCCAGGGCGGGGCCGCAGCGGAAGGTCAGGCCGTAGAAGCTCATGACCCGGCCGCGCATGTCCTCGGCGACCGCGTGCTGGACCAAGGTCTGGCTGCCGACGCCGCCGGCGACCATGGCGAAGCCCGCGACGGCCAGGGCGGGCAGGGCGAGCCACAGGCTGTCCGTCGCGACGAAGGCCAGCAGGGTCAGGCACTGGGCGGCGGAGGCGAGCAGGACGATCCGAGTCAGGTCCCGCTGGTCGGGCCGGCCGGAAAGCCATAGCCCGCCCAGCATCGCGCCGGCCCCGATGGTGCTGGTCAGGAGGGCGAGGCCGCCGGCCCCGGCGTCGAACACGGCATCGGCGAAGCCGGGCAGCAGTTCGACGAAGGGCCGGGTGAACAGGCAGACCGTCAGCAACAGCAGGATCAGGGTGCCGATGCCCTCATGCCGCGCGGTGTAGCGGATGCCCGCGTTCATTTCATGCAGGAAACCGCGTGGCCGGGCGGCCGGTCGCAGGGCCGCCGGATCGAGCCGCAGCCGGGCGAGACAGACCAGGAAGACGACGAAGGTCAAGCTGTTGACCAGGAAGGCAACCGCCACGCCGCCCCAGACGATCGCCAGGCCCGCTGCCGCCGGGCCGACGAAGCGTGCCGAATTGAAGATGATCGAGTTGGTGGCCAGGGCCGTGGGCACTTGCTCCCTGGGCACCAGGGCGGGGACCAAAGCCATGCGCGCGGGCTGGTTGAAGCCGATGACGACGCCGAGATAGAGGGTCAGGCCGAGCAGCAGTTCGATCGTGATCCAACCCATCGCGGTCAGGGCGAACAGCACGACCGAATGGATCATCGCCAGGGCCTGGCTGACCCGGGTCACGCGCAGCCGGTCCCAGCGGTCGGCCGCCGCGCCCGCGATAGGGCCGACGATCAGGCTGGGAAACAGATCGGCGAAGGAGATGATGCCGAGCCACAGGCCAGAATGGGTCAGCTCCCAGGTCAGCCAGCCGATCGCCACCCGCTGCATCCAGGTGCCAGTCAGCGAGACAGCGTTGCCCAGGGTGTAGATCGCGAAGTTGCGATGGTGAAGTGCGCCCAGGATGCGCGCCGGGCCGGACGGAAGCTGCATGGCCTATTGTGGCACAGGGCAGGGCGGGATAGGGCGAGTAGCATGCCCAGGCGACTGCGGCCCCCTCACCCGGCTCACCTACGGCGGTCCACCCTCTCCCTATGGGAGAGGGTTCACACGGCCCGGTCGAGTCCCTCTCCCATAGGGAGAGGGTGGGCCCCGACGCGGAGCGTTGGGAGGGTGAGGGGTTCGGCCGGTACCGGCGCGAAGATTTGGCTCTCCGCCTCTGTCGTCTCATACTCCGGACCATGCAATTCCATCCTTGAGGGAGGATCGAGATGGCACGGAAGGTGGTGATCGTCGGCGCGGGGGTCGTGGGGCTCGGCTGCGCGAGCTATCTCCAGCGCATGGGCGCCGAGGTGACGATGATCGACCGGGTCGCGCCCGGCATGTCGACCTCCTACGGCAATGCCGGCGGCATCGCGACGACCATGGTCCTGCCCCTCGCCATGCCCGGCCTGTTCAAGAAATACGTGAACTACTATCTGGATCCGGAAGGTCCGGTGTCTCTGCGCTGGTCGCATATGCCGGCCATGCTGCCCTTCCTCTGGCAGTTCCTGCGCAACTGCCGGCCCGAGCGGGTCAAGCATTGCACCGAGGCTCTGGCCGCCTTCATGCCGCCCGCCTACGAGGCCTGGAAGCCGCTCTTCGCCGATGCGAAGCTGGAGCATCTGGTCGGCGGTGGCGGCGGCTTGTGGATCTATGCCGACGACGCGGCGCTGCAGAAGGACTGGCCGTTCTGGCAGGGGCGGCGGGATTCCGGCCTGGCCTTCCATGCGCTCAACGAGGACGAGCTGCGCCAGATGGAGCCCGCCGTGGGGCGCGACTGGAAGGCCGGGGTGCTGGAGGAGGATTGGCACTGGGTGCGCAACCCCTACAAGATCTCCGCCGGACTCGCCAAGGTGGTCGGCGAGCGGGGCGGCACGATCCTGGAGGAGAACGTGCTCGACTTCGACAAGGGCCCCGACGGCAAGCTGCGCGCCGTGATCACCGACAAGGGCCGGCACGACTGCGACGACGTGCTGATCTGCGCCGGCGCTTGGTCGGACAAGCTCGCGAAAAAGCTGGGCAGCAAGGTGCCGATGGAAAGCCAGCGCGGCTATCACGTCATGCTGCCCAATGCCGGGGTCGAGACGCGCCATCTGATCGCCGTCGGATCGGCCAAGATCGCCATCAACACGATGGACGAAGGGGTGCGCATCGTCGGCGCCTCTGCCTTCCCGGGGATCGACGCACCGCCCGATTGGCGCCAGGCTAAGATGGTGTTGAACTGGGGCAAGCGGGTCCTGCCCGACCTCAACACCGAGGGCATGACGGAATGGTTCGGCGAACGCCCGCTGACCCCGGATTCCCTGCCGGTGCTCGGCCGCTCGCCCCATTTCAAGAACGCCTATTACGCCTTCGGCCACAGCCATATGGGTCTGACCACGGGCGCGGTGACCGGCAAGTTGATGGCTCAGCAGATCATGGGGCAAACGCCGGATATCGATCTGAGCCCGTTCCGAATCGACCGGGCGTATTCGTAAGGGAGGTGCGAGCGGATCCTCGCCCTTCGAGACGGCCCCCTTATCCTGAGGAGCGCGCGCAAGCGCGCGTTCCGAAGGGGTGCCTCCTCAGGATGAGGATCCGGCGGATTTCGCAATCCGGACCAACGCGAATCTCATAAAGGAAAACCGGTCGCCTCACCCTGAGGAGCGGCCGCCGGGCCGCGCCTCGAAGGGTGAGGGTGGGCACCTACCCCGCGTAACGGACCGGCACGGCGGTCGTGTATTTGAGCTCCTCCATGGCGAAGGAGGAGGAGACGTCGGCCAGGTCGATGCGCGCGATCAGGGTCTTGTAGACCTCGTCATAGGCGGCGATGTCGGGCACCACGATGCGCAGCATGTAGTCGATCTCGCCGCTCATCCGATAGAACTCCACGATTTCCGGGATATCGGCCACGGCCTTGGCGAAACGTTCGAACCAGGCGGCATTGTGCTGGTTGGTGCGCACGGCGACGAAGACCGTGACGCCGACGTTGAGGGCCGCGCGGTCGAGCAGGGCGACCCGGCGGAGGATGACCCCGGCCTCCTCCAGCTTCTGGATGCGCCGCCAGCAGGGAGTGGTGGACAGGCCGACGGCGGCGGCGATCTCGGCCGTGGACCGAGTCGCATCCTCCTGCAGGAGGATGAGAATCCTCCGGTCGATCTCGTCGAGCGAAATCATTTCCTATTTCTCGGTATTTGGAGAACAGAATTTCCTAAACTAGCCAAATCGAGCAGAAGAAGGCAAACCGATTCCTCGCGATCCCATGTATGGTATTGCAAGCCTTTGGAGAGAGGCGTCCGGGACGGCCACGCGCACGACACTCGCGTAAGACAGGGGAAAGATTCGATGATTTTGAAGCATTTCACCGAGCATCCGGCCTCCGTCGACGAGAGCTATACCGAGCATTTCCGCTTCGCCACGGGTACGGGCCTCAAGATGGTCCTGGGCGGGCTCGCCTGCATGTGCCACGGCCTCTTGCCCTTCGCCTTCGTTACGACGGGCAGCCGCACGATCATCGCGCTCCACAAGAAGGTCAGTACGGGCGCCCGCGCGCCCGTCGCCGCGCGTATCGAGCGCGAAGGGGCAGCGGATCGCGGGGTTCCCGCGAACGCCTGACCAAGTTTCGTCCGGATTGTTGTCTTCCGCTGCCGGTTCGGCCCATTTCCGTCTATAACGGACCGAGGCGACGGAGGGGCACGGCATGAGCATAGTTGACGAACGGGGAAGCGGTTTCGCGCCGGACGGCTGGGCCTATCGGGCGCGGGTCGGCCTGCTGGTCCCGGATGTCGATATCGGGCCGGAATCCGAATGGGCGGCGATGGCCCCGGCGGGGGTCTCGGTTCATGCCAGCCGCTTTCGTTTTCCCATCGATATGCTCCGCAAGGAGGGCGATCGCATCGGCGAGGACGCGGTGCGCTTCGTCGCGGATGGCGGCCCGCTGGACGAGGCGACCGCCCTGTTCGGCGAGGCCCTGATCGATATTGTCGCCCTGGCCTTCACCTCGACCAGCTATCTGGGAGGCGAGGGCGCGGATGCGAGGATCGTCGAGCGGCTGCGCAAACTCTCTCGGGGGCGGCCCGTCGTGACGACCGGACAGGCGATGATCGACGCCTTGGCCGCCCTGGATGCCAAGCAAGTCATGCTGGTCGATCCGCCCTGGTTCCCGGCCAAGCTTTCGGAACGCGGCGGTGCCTGGCTCGAACACGCCGGGTTTTCCGTGGCCGCCGCCCTGCCCGCGGGCCTGCCCTCGGGCCAGGAGAACATCCATCCCGGCCATCTCTACCGCTGGGTCCGCGCGAACCTGGCGGACGGAACCGAGGCCATCGCGATCGGCGGCAACGGCTTCCGTGCGGTCGGCGCGATCGAGGCGCTGGAACGCGACCTTGGACTCCCGGTGATCACTGCCAACACGGCCCTGCTCTGGGCCACGCTCCGCGCCCTCGGCCTGCCGACGGCCGAGGTGACGCGCTACGGCAGGCTGTTCGCACTGCCCGACTGACGAGAGCGCCGCGTCGTGGTAATCTCCTGGCGAGGTTGCGAGCCGGGGAGTGCGCGGCGATGACACCGGAAGATATCCTGTCCCATCCGCCCAGGGTGCTAACCCAGGCGCAGCGCGAGCATTTCTTTCGCGAAGGCTATGTATTGGCCGAGAGCGTGATCCCCGAGACATGGCTGGCGCGCCTGCGCGCGGCGCGGGACGAACTGGTCGAGCGCAGTCGGCACCTCACGGACACCGATTCGGTGTTCGACCTGGAGCCGGGCCATCGCCCGGAGGCGCCGCGTCTGCGCCGGGTCACCAACCCCTCGGTCCAGAATCCCGACGTCTGGGAATTCGCCTCCCAATCGATCCTGGCCGACATCGTCGCCGACCTGGTCGGGCCGAACGTCAAGTTCCTCGACACCATGTTGAATTTCAAATGGCCGGGCGGCGGGGAGGAGGTCAAGTGGCACCAGGATGTGCCCTATTTCCCCCACACCAACTACGCCCTGCTGACCGCCGGGGTGTTCCTGGAGGATGTCGGGCCGGAGCAGGCGCCCATGGCCGTGGTGCCGGGCAGCCACGAGGGGCCGATCCACGATCTCTACGACGAGAACGGCGACTGGACAGGCACCATTGCGGATATGGCCTTGGCCGGCGCCGGGCTCGAGAAGGCGGTCCATCTGACCGGCCCGGCGGGCAGCGTCCAGGTCCATAGCTGCCGCACCCTGCATGGCTCGGCCCGCAACGACTCCGACAAGGGGCGACCGGTCCTTCTGGCGACCTATTCCGCGGCGGACGCCTTTCCCTACGTGCCCTATCCGGCGTGGAGCGAGCAGACCTTCACCATCGTCCGGGGCGAGCCCGCGCGCATGGCCCATCTCGATCCCCGACCCTGCCCGATCCCGCCCAACTGGCGTTTGGGCAAGGGCTACCAGTCCATATTCACATGGCAGCAGCGCGAGGACACGGCGCGCCGTCCGGATCGGGCCTGACGCAACCGTTTCAAGAGGAGGGCAGGACCATGGCGGTCGGCTTCATCGGTCTCGGCC
>JABIRQ010000238.1 GCA_018699755.1 Rhodospirillaceae bacterium
CCTCGCCCTTCGAGACGGCCCTGCGGGCCTCCTCAGGGTGAGGCCCTACAGTGAGATATCTGCCGTCTGCCTCATCCTGAGGAGCGCGTAGCGCGTCTCGCCCTTCGTCAGCCCCTCTGCGAGGGGTTGCTCAGGATGAGGGGGTGGGGCGGGTTCGCATGGCGTTTGCGGCTGCTAGAGTCGCAGTTGCCAGACCACAGGAGCAAGCCAATGGACCTAAACCTTTCCGATGCCGACCGCGAGATCCAGGCGCGGGCGCGGACCTTTGCCGAGGAGGTGCTGTTCCCTCTGGAGATTCCGCTGGAGGAGGCCCATGGCGACCTGCCGGCGGAGACCCTGGCCGAGGTCAAGCGCAAGGTCGTGGAGCATGGCCTGAACGCCTACAACCAGGCCGAGGAATACGGCGGCCAGGGCTTCACCATCCTGCAGCAGATCCTCTGCCAGGAGGAACTGGGCAAGGCGACCAGCGGCCTCTGGGGCACGGTCTGGCGCCCGGCCCATCCCCTGCGCCAGGGGACGGACTGGCAGATCGAGCATTACCTGAAGCCGAGCTGCGCGGGCGCGCGCCGGGGCTGCTTCGCGATCACCGAACCGGGCGCCGGCTCCGACCCCCGCCAGGTCAAGACCAGCGCGGTCAAGAGCGGCAACGGCTGGGCCATCAACGGCGAGAAATGGTTCGTGACGGCGCTCGACGCCAGCGACTACCTGATCGTCCACGCCCATGTCGACGGCGACCCCGACAAGCCGACCCTGTTCCTGGTCGACAAGGACACGGAGGGCTTGGAAATCCGCCGCACCCCGAAATTCAGCCACACCTATGTCTTCGAGCATGCCGAGATCGTGCTGGAGGACGTGACGGTGGCGGACGAGCAGCGCCTGGGCGAGATCGGCCAGGGCTTCGAGCTGACCAAGGAATGGTTCATCGAGGCGCGGCTGGAGATCGCGGCGCGCTGCCTGGGCGCGGCCATCCGCGCGGCCGAGATCGCCGACGCCTGGGCGACCGAACGCCACCAGTTCGGCCATCCGATCCGCGAATTCCAGGGGGTCGGCTTCCAGATCGCCGACATGGCCGTCGATATCATGGCGACCAAGAGCCTGCTCTACCGGGTCGCCTGGGAGCTGGACCGGGAGGGAGACCCCAAGCTGATCCACGCCCGGGCCAGCGCCGTGAAGCTCCAGGCCTCGGAGATGGCGGGGCGGGTGCTCGACCGGGCCATGCAGGTCCTGGGCGGGCGCGGCTACATGCGCGAGAACCCGGTCGAGCGGCTGTGGCGCGACGTCCGGGTCGAGCGCATCTGGGAAGGCACGAGCGAGGTCCAGCGCGCGATCATCGAGGGCCAGATCAGGAAGCGGGGATTGGGTCTCTATTCGGGCTGGGTCTAGGGGCTGGACCCTCGCGGACATGATCGACGACGGCCAGTAGGAGACCCTGCTCGAGGCGGCGGAGGCCGAGCTGCGCGGCATCCTGGGGCCGGCCCCGGGCCCCAAAGAGCGGGAAGCGGGGCCGGCCTTTTCCGTTCCGGCGCGTCGCCGGCTGTGGCAGACTGCCGAGGCCATTGCCCAAGAACGAGGAGATCTCCCTTGACCGAACGCATCGATTTCGCCATCGCCCAGGACGACGATCTGTCCGACGAGTCTTTGGACGGTAATGCCGAATCGCGGATCTGCTCGGGCCTCTCGGTCTGCGCGAGACATCCTGACTGAACCCTGGCGTATCCCGGAACGCGAGGGGCCTGCCGGGACGTGTTCGGGTCGGCGCCAGTGGACTGCGCGCGCCGCGACTGAGGGCCGGATCAGGAAGCGCGGGCTGGGACTTTGCGTGGGCTGGGTCTAGGTTCGCGCGCGCGCCGCGATGTCGTCGTGGCGCGATTCCTGCTAATGCTGTCCGCCGCTATCCGTTGTCCGACAATCGTTTTCAGGAGTTTTCGATGACCGAGACCATTCACGAGATCCGTTTCGAAGAAGAGTTGAGCGACGAATCCCTCGACCGGACGGAGACGCGCTTTTGCTACTCCTACCGCCGCAACGCCGTGCGGTTCTGTGTCGTGAACACCGTCTAACAGCGATCCGGCTAGCATCGATCCGGCCGCAAGGCCGTGCCGCCCGCCCCGGCTCATAGCAGCCTGGGGGCGGGCCGTTCTCTTGTCCGCGCTGCGGCCCGACGCGGCTCCGTGGTAGGCTGTCGGAGCAAACCCGAACCCGAACCGCAGGAGGACTTCATGCCCCGGATGACCGAACTTCTTATCGATTACGACGACGACCTGTCCGACGAGGAACTCGACAAGCGCAACGACCGTGTCGAGTTCCGCATGTGCATGCTCAGCTCCGGCTGCGCTTAGGCGGCACCCCGACGGGCGCCGCGGACCCGGCGGCCCGTCTCTCTTCTTCGGGCCCCCGCCTCCCTTCTTCGGACCAGGGGGCGGGCCGTTTTCGTTTCGCCGCCTTCTTTCCTTGTCGCGTCATGTCTGAAGCAATGACGGGGGATGCCGGCGTATCCCCTAGGCCGCTTCGGCCTCGGCGATGGCGGCCAGGAAGATCTCGCTGAAATCGCGCTGCTTGGCCGCGCCCACGCCGTAGACCTCGGCGAACGCGGCGGCGTCGCTTGGGCGCCTGGCGGCCATGTCGATCAGGGAGCGGTCGGAGAAGACGACATAGGCGGGCACCCCGCGCTCCTTGGCCAGGTCCAGGCGCAGGGATTTGAGACGGTCGAGCAGGCCCTCGCCCTCCCGGTCCAGGCCCGCGGCCTCCGCCGCCTTGGCGAGCTTGCGGCCCTTCTCGCGCTTGCGGTCCGGGCGGTAGCGGAATTCGCCCTCGCCCGCCAGCAGGGCCTCGCCCGCCGCCGTGGGATGCAGCCCGCCATGGCCCGCGATGTCGATCCCGATCAGCCCGGCCGCGACCATCTGGCGCAGGATCGCCCGCCATTCCCGGTCCGAACGCTCCGCCCCCCGGGCGAAGACGGGCAGGCGCTCATGGCCGAACTTCCGCGTCTTCTCGTTGTCGGCCCCGCGCAGGACATGGACGACATGGGCCATGCCGAAGCGGTTGCCGGTGCCGCGCATGGCGGCGAGGGCGAGCTGGGCGGCCTCGGTCCCGTCCTCGGTCGCGACCGGGTCCAGGCAGGCGTCGCAATTGCCGCAGGGCGCCGATTCCTCGCCGAAATAGCGCAGCAGAGTCCGTCGCCTACATTCCGCCGCCTCGCAATAGGCGACCAGGGCGTCGAGCCGCTTGTTCTCGCGCCGCTGGCGCTCTTCCGTGCCGTCCTCCTCCGCGATGAAGGCGCGGCGCATGCGGAGGTCGTCGAGGCCGTAGAGCAGCAGGGTCTCGGCC
>JABIRQ010000293.1 GCA_018699755.1 Rhodospirillaceae bacterium
ATCTGGACTCGGACAAGCTGGACGCGGTCGTCGGTGCCGGGGCCGAAGCCGCCGACAGCATCGCCGCAGCGGCAGACGGGGTCGATACCGTCGTGACCATGCTGCCCGCCGGCCGGCACGTGCGCGGCGTCTACACGGACGAGGGCGGGGTGCTTGCCTCGGCCCCGGCGGGCGCCCTGCTGATCGATTGTTCGACCATCGACGTGGCGACCGCGCGCGAGGTCGCGGGGACGGCCGACGCGGCCGGCTTCGCCATGCTCGACGCGCCCGTCTCGGGCGGCGTGGTGGGGGCCGAGGCGGCGACCCTGACCTTCATGGTCGGCGGCGCGGACGACGCCTTCGCAAAAGCCCGCCCCCTGCTCGACGCGATGGGCAAGAACATCTTCCACGCCGGCCCCTCGGGCGCGGGCCAAGCCGCCAAGATGTGCAACAACATGATTCTCGGCGTCAGCATGATCGGGGTCAGCGAGGCCTTCGCCCTCGCGCGCAAGGTCGGGCTCGATCCGAAGAAGCTGTTCGAGGTCAGCTCGACCGCCTCGGGCCAGTGCTGGGCCCTGACCACCTATTGCCCCGAGCCCGGCATTCTGGAGGGCGCGCCGTCGAGCAAGGGCTACAAGCCCGGCTTCACGGCGGCGATGATGCTCAAGGATCTGAAACTGGCCCAGGACGCGGCAGGCGGCAGCGGCGCCGAAACCCCGCTAGGCCGCCATGCGATGGAACTTTACGAGCGGTTCGTCGAGGCCGGCGGGGCCGAGACCGATTTCTCCGGCATCATCCGCATGCTCAAGGGCGAGGACGGCTGAGGGTTCGGACAGCTGAAAGCGGGCGTCGTGCCGAACTGGCCGGGACGCAGCCGGTTCGCTTCCTACCAGCCGCCGATGAAGGGCGTGGCGAGGATCAGCATGAAGGGGGCGGCGATCAGGCCCCCGGCGGCGAGGGCGGCCAGGCTGCCGGCGAAACCGGCGACGCGATTTCCGATGGTCGTTCTGCGGGTCGTCATGGCGCGAATTCCAATTCTGCAATGAGCGTATGCAGAATAGATACGATTTTAGGAAAATCTCGGATGTGACGCCGGTCACGTGATAGCCGTCACACGGAACGGCGCGGTTCGGCCGGCGGACGGGGCCGGTTTCCGGCCGCTACCGCCCCGTCGGATTGGCCAGGAAGTGGTAGCCCAGGATGTCGAGGATCAGGCGCGCGGCGAGCATCGCGGTGATGCCGCTGGGGTCATAGGCGGGGGCGACCTCGACCAGATCGACGCCGATAATCCTGCCCTTCTTGGGCAGGCCCTGCATGATCTCGGCGATGTCGTAGTAGAGAAAGCCGCCATGGCTCGGCGTGCCCGTGCCCGGCGCGATCGAGGGGTCGAAGCCGTCGATGTCGATGGTGACGTAGTAGTTCGCCCCGTCCGGGATTTTGGCCAGGGTGCCCTCGGTCCCCAGGCGGCGCACGTCGCGCACGGACAGGATGGTCGAGCCGGCGGCGCGGGCGTCGTCGTAATCCTGCTTGTTGGACGAGGAGACGCTGCGGATGCCGAGCTGGGTCATGCCTGTGACATGGGTCATCTCGGCGCTGCGGCGCAGAGGATTGCCGTGGCCGTAGCGCACGCCATGGCGTTCGTCGACGAAATCCAGATGGGCGTCGACATGGACCATGTGGATCGGCCCGTGGCCGGCGAAGGCGGCCATGATCGGGGCGGTCACCGCGTGATCGCCGCCCAGGCAGACCGGCATCGCCCCGGCGTCCAGGATTCTGCGCACGCTCTCGGTCGTGCGGGCGTGGCTCTGCGGCGTGTCGGTATGGACGATGTCGACATCGCCGATATCGACGATGCGCACCGAGCGGTCGAGATAGGTGGCGTCGTCCTCGTGGTCATAGACGCCGTTATGGCCGAAGGAATAGAGGGTCGAGGCCTCGCGGATCGCGCGCGGCCCGAAGCGCGCGCCGGAGCGGTACTGGGTCCCCATGTCGTAGGGCACGCCGAGGACCGCGACATCGGCGTCGATCTTGCTCCAATCGGTACAGGGCGGCGCCTTGCCGAAGGTGCAATGGCCCACGAAGGGCAGGTCCAGGCGTCCTGTCTCGTATGTGTTCTCGGCCATGGCGATCCTTCCGTCCCTCGAAGCCGGCCATCATGCCGAGGGCGGGACGGGCGGTCGAGCGGAAACCGGGATTAGGCGTCGATCAGGGCGCGCGGCTCGTCGATCAGCCGGTCGAGGGAAAGGCGCAGCTTCTGCAGGGCCTTGCCTTCGAGTTGGCGAATCCGCTCCTTGCTGACGCCGAACTCCTCGCCGATCTCGGCCAGGGTGATCTTGCGGTCGTCCAGGAAGCGGCTGACGATGATGCGCTTCTCGCGCTCCGTCAGTTCGTCCAGGGCCTCGCGCAGCTTGGCGCTGCGCAGGTCCGAATCGACATGGGAGATCGCCAGGTCCTCGGGCGTCGGGCCGGTATCGGCCAGGAAGTCCTGCATCTCCTCGCCGTCGTCGTCCAGCCGCGTGGCGTTGAGCGACTGGTCGCTGCGCGCGAGGCTGGTGTCGACCCGCTCGACCTCGGCCAGGGCCACGCCCATGTCTTTGGCCAGCTCCTCGCGCTTGAGACTGGGCAAGGTGCCGTCCGGGTTGAGCGGGTTGCGGGCGCGGATGCGCCGCAGCTTGAAGAACAGGCTGCGATGGGTCGGCGTGGTCGCGAACCGCACGATGGAGGAGTTGCGCAGGATGAAATCCTGAATCTCCGCCATGATCCACCAACCGGCATAGGTCGCGAAACGCACGCCGCGATCAGGATCGAAGCGGGCCGCCGCCTGGGCCAGGCCGATATTGCCCTCCTGGACCAGATCGCCCAGGGGAAGGCCGCTGCGGCGATAGTTCCAGGCCATGCGTACGACCAGGCGAGCATGGCTCTCGATCAGCTTGTGGAGAGCCGCATTGTCTTTCTTGTCGATCCAGCGCTGGGCGAGATCCAGCTCCTCCTCGCGTTCGAGATAAGGGGCATGCATCGCCGCCGAGATATAGTTGCGGTCGCTGCGATCGGTGTCCGTGGAATTGACAAAGGCCATAGCACAACCAAGGTTTTGTGTTTCGCCGACCCGAATCGATGGTCCCATCGTTTTCGGGATGCCCATTCGAGCTTGTTAATTTCGACTCGATACTATATTCGAGTCGCACGGAGTTCAAGGATGATATCGACTCGAAACCAGTTTGCATGGCTGTTTTGAACGAGATGCATAGCGGGCGCATCGCCGAACTGCTCGACCGGATCGGGCGGGCGACCCATTGCCTGCAATTCGCCGACGGCCTGAACCCGGCGCAGTGGGAGACCTTGCGCTATCTCGCGCGGGCCAACCGCTATTCCCGCACGCCCACGGCCCTGGCCGAATATCTCGGCACGACCAAGGGCACCGCGTCGCAGACCCTGCGCAGCCTCGAAGCCAAGGGCTATATCCGGCGCGAGAAGCGAAGCGCCGATCGCCGCTCGGTCGCGCTCGATCTGACCGAGAGCGGGCACGCCGTCATGGAACAGGATCCGATGGCCCGGCTCGAGGATGCCGCGGCGGATTTGCCGGACGATCTCGGCGGGGCGCTGGCCGATAGCCTGACCGGCCTGCTGCGGGGGCTCAAGACGGCGTGCGGCGGGCGCGAGTTCGGCGTCTGCGCGCAGTGCGGTCACCTCGATTCGAGCGGGGACGGCACGGCCCGTTGCGGCCTCAACGGCGATACCCTGGCGCGCGAGGATCGCGCCCGCATCTGCGTCGAATTTCACGCCGCCTAGGGCGAAGCCTGATAATCTCGGTTCCCGCCGTCAGGGAGCTTCGCCATGCGTTTCCTCGTCTTCCAGCATATCGATGTCGAACATCCGGGCATCCTGCGCGACTTCATGGCCGCGGACGGCATCGCTTGGGACGCCGTCGAACTGGATGCGGGCGAGGAGATTCCGCCGCTGGACGGCTATGACGCTCTCGTCGTCATGGGCGGTCCCATGGATGTCTGGCAGGAGAACGAGCATCCCTGGCTGGTCGCCGAAAAAGCGGCCGTGCGCGAAGCGGTGGCGGAGCGCGGCATGCCTTATCTGGGTATCTGCCTGGGCCATCAGCTTCTCGCCGAGGCCCTGGGCGGCGAGGTCGGGCCGATGGGCGGCGCGGAAGTCGGCGTCCTGCCCGTCGCGGTGACCGAGGAGGGCAGGGCGGACCCGCTGTTTCAGGATTTCGCCGAGCGTTTCCTGTGCCTGCAATGGCACGGCGCGGCGGTGACGCGGCCGCCGCCGGGCGCGACCGTCCTGGCCGGGTCGCCGGTTTGCGCCAACCAGGCCATGCGCGTGGGCGCGAATGCCTACGGCTTTCAGTACCATGTCGAGGTGACGGAGCAGACGGTGGGGGACTGGGCCGCCATCCCCGAGTACGAGCGGTCCCTGCGCGAGACTCTGGGGGCCGACGGGCTCGACCGTTTCAAGGACGACATGGAAACGGCCCTGCCCCAGTTCAACGCCGCCGCCCGGCGGCTCTACGATTCGTTCAAGGCCCTTGTGAAGGAAAGCTGAAAGACGCTCGAAGTTTAATATTTTAGATTATATAATCTCACTATTTAATTGTTTTATAACGATATTATTCTTCGCTCATCGTCAAGAAAACCCAGCGCTGCTCCGCTCAGGAAAACGCCGGAATGCCGGTCTGGGCCCTGCCGAGGATGAGGGCGTGGATGTCGTGGGTGCCCTCGTAGGTGTTCACGGTCTCCAGGTTCATCAGGTGGCGGATCACGTGATACTCGTCGTGGATGCCGTTGCCGCCGTGCATGTCGCGCGCGGCGCGGGCCACGTCCAGGGCCTTGCCGCAGTTGTTGCGCTTCATCATCGAGACGATCTCGTGGCTGTAGGTGCCGTCGTCGATCATCCGGCCCAGGCGGAGGCTGCCCTGCAGGCCCAGGGCGATCTCGGTCTGCATATCGGCGAGTTTCTTCTGGATCAGCTGGTTGGCGGCGAGGGGACGGCCGAACTGCTTGCGCTCCATGGTATAGGCCTGGGCTGCCTGCCAGCAGAACTCGGCCGCGCCCATGGCGCCCCAGGAAATGCCGTAGCGCGCCCGGGTCAGGCAGCCGAAGGGCCCCTTCAGGCCGCGAATCTCGGGAAAGGCGTTCTCCTCGGGCACGAAAACGCCGTCCATCACGATTTCGCCCGTGATCGAGGCGCGCAGGCTGAATTTGCCTTCGATCTTGGGGGTCGAGAGGCCGTCCATTCCGCGTTCGAGCAGGAAGCCGCGGATTGCGCCCTCGTCGTCCTTGGCCCAGACCACCATGACGTCGGCGATGGGCGAATTGGTGATCCACATCTTGGCGCCGGTCAGCTTGTAGCCGCCGTCGACCGCTTTGGCGCGAGTCGTCATGCCGCCGGGGTCGGAGCCGTGGTCCGGCTCGGTCAGGCCGAAACAGCCGACGATTTCGCCGGTCGCCAGGCGCGGCAGGAAGCGTTCCTTCTGCTCCTCGCTGCCATAGGCGTGGATCGGGAACATGACGAGGCTGGACTGCACGCTCATCGCCGAGGGGTAGCCGCTG
>JABIRQ010000394.1 GCA_018699755.1 Rhodospirillaceae bacterium
ATAGGGCTTGATCCAGTCGATGCGCTTGCCCTGCTCGGCCCAGAACGCCTCCGGGTCGCTGACCGACTGCTCGTACATCTTCATGTATTTGGCTTCGTCGGCCCAGGCCCGCTTGGCCCATTCCTCCGGGACCGGAAAGACTTCCTTGTGCATGTCGCCTCCCTGCAAGCTTGGGGCACGCTCGAACGCGCGCGCCATCGCCTCTTGACCGGATGATGCCAAGTTGGCGGAAGCCCGGCAAGGCGGCCCTCGGCTTGGGGCGCTACTCGACCAAAACGACCAGCCCGCCGCGCAGAGTCACGGGCACCGCGACAAGCGCCTCGCCCGAGCAGGGTCCGAAGACGCAATGCCCGTCATCCAGGCGGAACAGGGCGCCGTGGGTCGCGCAGATGAAATGGGCGCCGTCCTCGCTCAGGAATTCGTCGGGCCGGCCAGTCGAGCGGCGTGCCCATATGGGGGCAGGCGTTCTCGAAGCAGCGCACGGCGTCCCCCGCCCGGTGCAGGAACAGATCCCGCGGCAACCCGTCCGGCCCTTCCGCCTCGACCCCCTTGGTGCCGCCCTCGGGGATCTCGTCCAGGCGGCAGAGGGCGGTTTCTTTCACCCGTCCGTCACGGCTTGGTCTTGGCCATTCCGCAGATGATTTTCCACTGCTCGGCGGTGACGGGGCAGACGGAGAGGCGCGACTGGCGCACCAGGGCCATCTCGGCCAGGCGCGGATCGCCCTTGATCTGCTGCAGGGTCACGGGTTCCTTCACCGGGCGCAGGGCCTTCACGTCGACCATGCCGAAGCGGCCGCTGTCGTCCGTATGGTCGGGATAGTATTCCTTCACCACCTCGACGATACCGACGATCCGGCGCTCGTCGACCGAATGATAGAAGAAGGCCTGATCGCCCTTCTTCATGGCCTTCATGTTGTTCGAGGCTTGGTGGTTCCGCACCCCGTCCCAGAAGGTCACCTTGTCGCGCAGCTGATCCTCCCAGGACCAGGTGCCGGGCTCCGTCTTGATCAACCAATAGGCCATCTCATCTCTCTCCGCGCCGTTCACCACATCGGGCGCGACGGTAACGCAAGCCGCGGGGCCCGCGCCAGCCGCCCGTCGGTCTCTAGCGGAGCCCCGCTCTTCGAGACGGCCCTGCGGGCCTCCTCAGGGTGAGGCTCCTAAGGGGAAGATCGCACATCACTCTCTCTCCTCATCCTGAGGAGCGCGCGCAGCGCGCGTCTCGAAGGGTGATTGGCACAAGGCGATACGGCGGAGGAAATCTAGCCGCGCGCCCAGGGGGCTTCGGCGGCGGCGGGGCGGGACAGCAGGGCGCGGATGGTCTCGTCGATATCCGCGCCCGCGTTGACGATGGCGTCGACGGCCTCGGCGATGGGCATTTCGACCCCCAGGCGGGCGGCGCGCTCCAGCACGCTGGCCGCCGTCCACATGCCCTCGGCGACGGAATTGCGCTCTTCCAGGATATCGGCCAGGGCGCGCCCCTCGCCCAGCTCGAAGCCGAGGGAGCGGTTGCGCGATTGCGCCCCCATGCAGGTCAGGGCCAGGTCGCCGATCCCGGCCAGGCCCATCATCGTCTCGGGCTTGGCGCCGAGGGCGAGGGCGAAGCGGGTCGTCTCGCTTGCGCCCCGGGTCAGCAGGGCGGCGCGCGCATTGTCGCCCAGGCGCCGTCCGTCGGAAATACCGCAGGCGATGGCGATGACGTTCTTGAGGGCGCCGCCGATCTGGGCGCCGACCGGATCGTCGGAGCGGTAGAGGCGGAAATAGGGATCGTGCAGGGCGCCCACGATGCGCTCGCCCAGGACCGGATCGGCGCTGGCCAGGGTCAGGGCCGTGGGCAGGCCCCGCGCGACCTCGGCGGCGAAGGTCGGGCCGGACAGCACGGCCGGCGGCCGGCCGGGCAGGGCGTCGGCCAGGGCCTCGCTCATCAAGGCGCCGGTGCCCTGCTCGATCCCCTTGGCGCAGATCGCGACGGGCGTGTCGGGCGCCGCATGGGGGGCCAGCTTGGCGGCGGTTTCGCGCAGGTGCTGGGCGGGCACGACGAGCAGCAGCAACTCGCGCGCCGCCGCCTCGGCCAGGTCGCCGGTGGCGCGGATCGCCGGGTCGAGGTCGACGCCGGGCAGGAACATGGGATTGGCGTGGCGCGCGTTGATCGCCTCGACCACCGCGCTCTCGCGGGCCCAGAGCAGGACGTCGCGCCCGGCGCGCCGGGCCGCCGCCGCCAGGGCCGTGCCCCAGGCTCCGCCCCCGATGATGCCGATCCGTTGCATGGCCGAAGTCTAGCGCGCCCCGTCCCGCCTGTCCGCGTGGGAAGCGCCGGACCGCGCTGCGGAGCGGGCCAGAGCCGTAGGGCCGCGTTCGATCCCGGCATCGGGGTCGAGGGGCCAGCGCGGGCGGGCGGCGAAATCGAGGCCGTCGGCCAGGCCCAGGCGCAGGCGTTCGATCCCCGCCCAGGCGATCATCGCGGCGTTGTCGGTGCAGAGCGCCAGGGGCGGCGCGGCGAGGCGAAGGCCGCCCTCCGCCGCAACCTCCTCCAGGCGCGCGCGCAGGGTGCGGTTGGCGGCGACCCCGCCGGCGACGACCAGGTCGCGGCCCTCCGGATGATCGGCGCGGAACATGCAGACGGCGTTGGCCGTGCGCTCGGCCAGGACATCGGCCACGGCGGCCTGGAACGAGGCGCAGAGATCGGCCGTGTCCCGATCGTCGGGCGCGCCGCCCCGATCGCCGCTCAGGTCGCGCCCCAAATCGCGCAGGACGTGGCGCACGGCGGTCTTGAGGCCGGAGAAGGAAAAGTCCGCGCCCGGCCGCCCGGCCAGCGGGCGGGGCAGGGCGAAGCGCTTGGGGTCGCCCTTCTCGGCCGCGCGCTCGACCGCCGGGCCGCCGGGATAGCCCAGGCCCAGCATCTTGGCGGTCTTGTCGAAGGCCTCGCCGATCGCGTCGTCCACCGTGGTGCCCAGCCGGCGGTAGCGTCCGACCCCCTCGACCGCGAGCAGCTGGCAATGCCCGCCCGAGACCAACAGCAGCAGGAAGGGGAAGTCCGTATCGCCGGACAGCCGCGC
>JABIRQ010000357.1 GCA_018699755.1 Rhodospirillaceae bacterium
CCAGGCAGGCATGGGGCTCGATATAGCCCTGATGGGTCGCTGCCGTCTTGAAGCTGCGCTCGATGACGATATCGGCCTTCTTGAAACCCTTCTCGACATTGCCGTGGCCGAACTCGTAACGCTTGGCCACGTTCGAATCCTTGCGCGGCTTGGGCTCCACGCTGCCTGTGCGCATGCCCTTGTGCAGGATCGGTGCGCCCGGCTTCATCGCCTCGTCGACATCGATGACGTGGGGCAGGGTCTCGTATACGACCTTGATGCGCTTGAGCGCCTCGCGCGCCACGGCTTTCGAGGTGGCGGCAACCGCCGCGACCGCATGGCCGTCATAGAGCACCTTCTCGCGCGCCATGATGTTGTGGCAAATATCGACCAGGTCCTTGTCCTTCGGGACCTTGAAGTCGGCCCGCGTGACGACCGCCTTCACGCCCGCCATCTTTTCGGCCCGCGACGTGTCGATCTTCTTGATCTTGGCGTGGGGGTGAGGCGAGCGCAGGACCAGGCCATGCAACATGCCCGGCATTTCCATGTCCGCGCCGAAGCGCGCGCGCCCAGTCACCTTGTCGACGCCGTCGGGCCGCACCGGACGGGTGCCGACCTGCTTGAATTTGCGTTTCGCATCCGTCTCGGTCTGAAGGCTCATCGGTCAGGCCCTCCTCATGTCCTTGGCGGCGTCCATCACGGCCCGCACGATCTTGTCGTAGCCCGTGCAGCGGCAGAGATTGCCGGCCAGCCAATAGCGGACCTCGGTCTCCGTCGGCTTCGGGTTGCGCTCGAGCAGCGACTTCGCCGCGACCAGGAAACCCGGCGTACAGATGCCGCATTGCAAGGCGGCATGCTCCAGGAACTTCGTCTGCAGAGGGTGCAGCTCTTCGCCCTTGGCCATGCCTTCGATCGTCCCGATCTCGCGTCCGTCGGCCTCGGCCCCCAGCATCAGGCAAGAACAGACCAGCCGGCCGTCGACCGTCACGGAACAGGCCCCGCAATCGCCCGTGCCGCAGCCTTCCTTGGAGCCTGTCAGGCCCAGGCGGTCGCGCAGCACGTCGAGCAGGGTCTCGTCCGCATCGCAGAGGAATTCGGCTTCGTCGCCGTTGATTGTCGTGGAAACGTGTATCTGGCTCATCACTTGCTGCCCTTCGCCCGCTTGAGTGCGATCTGCGCGGCGCGGCGCGCCAAGACGCCGACCACATGCTTTCTGAATTCCTTGGTGCCGCGCTTGTCGTCGATCGGACGGGCGACGGCGGAACAGGCTTCCTCCATCTTCTTCAAGGCCGCCTTGTCCACCTTCGAGCCGATCAGCGCCTTGGCCGCGGCCTTTGCGTCGATGATGCGCGGGCCGACGGCGCCCAGAATCACCCGCGCGTCGGTGCACACGCCCTTGGTGTCGAGGGACAGGCTGACCGCCGCCCCGGCGACGGCGATGTCCATTTCCGTGCGCGGGATGAAACGAAGATAGGCGTCGCCCGAACGGGGCGGACGCTTGGGCAGAAGGATGGATTCGACCAGTTCGTCCTTGGCCAGGGAGGTCTTGCCCGGCCCCGTCACGATCTTCTCGACCAGCACGTCGCGCCGCTTCTTCGCGCCAACCACCCGTGCCTTCGCGCCGATCGCGACCATCGCGGGCACGCTGTCGGCGGCGGGGGAGGCGTTGCACAGATTGCCGGCCAAAGTGGCGCGGCCCTGGATCTGGGTCGAGCCGATCAGATCGGCCGATTCGACCACACCGGGCCAGCCCTTGGAGAGCGCGGCGTGTTCGCTCATCTCGGCGCTAGGAACGCCCCCGCCGATCCGCATGCCGCCCTTCTCAGCCTTGATCGCCTTCATCGCGGGAATGCGCTTGATATCCACGATCAGGTCCGGCGCGACCATGCCGGACTTCATCTGCACCAGCAGGTCCGTCCCTCCGGCGAGCACCCGGCCCTTGCCTTTTGCGCCCGCTAAAAGGGCCGCCGCATCCTTCGTCGTTTGCGGTGATTCGAATCGCATCTCGTGTCCTCGCCCCCTCATCAAAATCCAGTCGGCCTCGACCGATCGGCCTCGGCGCGATGGGGCATCGATGCCCCGCGCCCCCAAGTCCATCACCCGACGGCCGTCGCGGCAAGGGAATACATCATTTTTTCCCACATCCGCCATGCCTTCCTCGCCCGAGATCGGGTTTTACCCCTTGTCGGACGATCCCCGGCGTTGTGCAATCGCCGTCCTGAAACCGGGAAATGCGAGGCCACGAGGATGGACGGGACCGACTACGACGCGATCGTCATCGGAGCGGGCGTGATCGGAGCGGCGACCGCGCTCTCCCTGGCCTGGCGGGGCCACCGGGTGCTCGGCCTCGACCGGCTGCCCGCCGCTGGCTACGGCTCGACCTCGGGCTCCTGCGCCATCGTCCGACCCTTCTATTCGACCCATGAAGGCGTCGCCATGGGTTGGGAATGCCATTTCTATTGGGACGATTGGGCGGGCTATCTCGATGCCCCGGATGCAGGCGCTCTGACCCGCTATATCGCTTGCGGAAATACAGTCGTTCGTTGCAGCAAAAACAATTATTTAAAGCATATTCTCAAAATAATGGATGAAGTTGGCTGCCCCTATGAGGAGGTCCCGCCGGAAGCGCTGCGCGCACGTCTGCCGACGGTCTCTCTCGACTCCTATATGCCCGCCCGGCGGCCCGACGATCCGGAATTCGGCGCGCCCAACGGCGAGGCGATCCCGGGCGCCGTGTTCTTTCCGACCGGCGGATACGTCACCGATCCCCAGCGCGCCGCCCGCGATCTCCAGGAGGCCGCCGAGCGGGCGGGCGCAGCCTTCCGGTTCAATGCCGAGGTCGCCGAGATCCTGCGCACGGACGGCCGTTGCGCCGGGGTCCGCCTCGCCGACGGCGTAACTTTGCGCGCGCCGGTCGTGGTCAATGTCGCCGGACCCCATTCCCACAAGGTGAATGTGATGGCCGGAGTGGAGGAGGGGATGAACATCAAGACCCGCGCCCTGCGCCACGAGGTCGCCCATGTGCCCGCGCCGCACGGGCTGGAACAGAGCAAGGGCGGCACCCACTTCTCCGACGCCGACACCGCGACCTACTGCCGGCCGGAGTCCGGCGACCATATCCTGATCGGCAGCGAGGACCCGGATTGCGATCCGCGCGACTGGGTCGATCCCGACGATTTCAACCGCGACCCGACCGAGCAGTCCCGCATCCAGGTGATGCGCTTGGCCCAGCGCTTTCCCGATATCGGCATTCCGGCGCGCGTGCGCACGGTGGTCGATCTCTACGACGTTTCGGACGACTGGCTGCCGATTTACGACCGCTCCGACCTGCCCGGCTTCTACATGGCGGTCGGCTCCAGCGGGAATCAGTTCAAGACCGCGCCCCTGGTGGGCGAGATGATGGCCCATCTGATCGAAGCCTGCGAAAGCGGCCACGACCACGATGCGGAGCCGGTGGATTTCCACCTGCGCCATGTCGACCGCACGATCGGCATGGGCTTCTGTTCGCGGCGCCGCGAAATCAACCCGAACTCGAGCTTCTCTGTGGTGGGATAGGGGCTAAAGCCGCAACCTTGCCCCTTCGGGGTCGTAAAGCGGGCCGTCCAAGACCCGCGCGGGATAGTCCTCGCCCAGGATTTCAACCGTCAGATCCGTCCCCGGCGCGGCGGCGGCCGCGGCGATTCGGGCGAAGGCGAGGCTCGATTCCGTGCGATAGCCGTAACCGCCACTGGTGACGAGGCCGACCGGCTCGCCGTCGCGGCAGACGAGCTCCAGGCCCGAGCAATCGGCCTCCGTCCCCTCGACCGCCAGGCAGACCAAGCGTTCGTGCTTGTCGGAAGAAACGGTGGAAAGCGAATCGCGGCCGATGAAATCCGGCTTCTTCGCGTCGATCATCGCATCGAGGCCTGAGGCTCCCGCCGGTGTATGGAGCGATAGGTCCACGCCCCATTGCGGCCAGCCCTTTTCCATTCGCAGGGAAAGCAGGGCGCGCAGCCCGACATCCCGCAAGCCATGATCCGCGCCCGCCTCCATGAGCAGGCCGTACAGGGCGACCGAGAACTCCACCGCATGGTGAATCTGGACGGAGACTTCGCCCGTATCGCCCATGAACAGCAGGATCGCGGGAACCAGATCGAGCTCGATCCGAACCGCACTCCCGACGGGGCAGGCGGTCGGCGACAAATCATTCTCGGGGGCCAGCTTTGCGAGGATCGCCCGCGCGGCAGGACCGACCAGCCAGAGACAGCCGGACGCCCCGGACAGATTCTCGACCGTCACATCGTCGCCGTCGGTTCGGCGGCGCAGATGATCCCCCAGGCAAGTCTCGGCCTGGGCCCAGGCGCTGAGCTGGACGCGATCCTCGTCCAGCAGCGCCGCCGTGACCAGCCCAGCCACGCCGCCCGACTCGGTCAGCATGGGCGCGGCGAAGACCTTGCCGGTTTCCCCGGGTACCCGGCCCGCGCTGAGGCGATCGAGCGCCGCCCGCGCCCCGGGGCCGCGCAATTCGAAGCGGGCGAGGGAGCCCATGTCGGCGAGGCCGGCAGCATCCCGCACCGCTCCGCATTCCTCGCCCACGGGGCCGAACCAGTTGGTCCGGCCGAAAGCCGGCTTGTCCGCCGCCTCGGTTCCTTCGGGCGCGAACCAGAGAGGCACTTCCCAGCCGCCGCGCACCCCGAACACCGCCCCCTTGGCTTTCAGGCGGTCGTAGAGCGGGCCGGCGCGCAGGGGCCGGCCGGCCTTGGGCTCGGTGTGGGGATAGACGATATCGGTCGAAGCCGAATGGCGCTTGCCGATCCGCTTGGCCGTGTAGGCGGCCGTGATATGCGGCCCGAAGCGGCGGAGATCGAAGGGCCATAGGTCGATGCCCGGATCGCCCTCGGCCAGCCAGGCGGCCAGATAGCGATAGACGCCGCCATACATGAACCCGCCGATAAAGGCCGTGGCGACCCAGAAATTGTCGAGGCCCGGCACCGGACCGACCAGTGGTTCGCCGTCCGGGCTGCGCATCACCGGCGCATTGACGACCGCGCGGATACCGACCTCGCCCAAAGCGGGAATGCGCCGGACGCAGCGCTCGAGGGACTCGGAGGAGCGGTCCAGATCGCCGGGCAGCGGGCCGTCGGCCAGCCCGTCGCCGAGCATCTCCGGAGTCATGAACAGCGGCCCGGACTCATAGGCCGAGCACAGCAGCCCCTGGCCCTCCTGCCGAGCATAGAGGGGCGCCCACATGTCGCGCAGCATGGGCATGCGGCTTTCCATCGCCGCAATTTCTGGGATCGCTTCGGTCACGATGTACTGGTGCTGATGCAATGTCATGGGCAGGTGATGCCCGACCATCGCGCTGACCTGGCGCGCCCACCAGCCCGCCGCGTTGACCACGATTTCGGCCTCGACCGGGCCCTGATCCGTCTCGATCCGCCAACCCCGCGTCGGCGTGGGGCGAAGGCCTGTCACCTTTACTCCTCGCCGGATCGTGACGCCGCCGTCGCGCGCGCCCTTGGCGAAGGCCTGGGTCACGCTGGCCGGATCGATATTGCCGTCCTCCGGAGTCCAGACCGCGCCGATCACGCCCTCCATATCGACCAGCGGGCACAGGGCGCGGGTCTGCTGCGGGCCGATCACCTCATAGGGCACGCCCAGCGCCCGCGCCTTGGCGGCATGGCGCCGGTAATCGGTCATCTGCTCCTCGGTCTCGGCCAAGCGCAGGCTGCCGCTTTTCATCCAGCCGGTCGCCTGGCCCGTCTTCGCTTCCAGTTCGGGGTAAAGGCGGGTGCTCTCCGACACCAGCCGGGCGACCAGGGGATTTTCCGCAAAATGCGGCAGGTTGCCGGCGGCATAGGCGCTGGCGCCGGTCGCGACCTCATTGCGCTCGAGAATCAGGACGTCCGACCAGCCCATCTCGGTCAGGTGATAGGCAATGCCGCAGCCGGCGACCCCGGCCCCGATGATGACGACGCGCGCGCTGTCTTTCATATCCGTTCCGTCTCCTCCGTCCGGCGGTCGCGGCGACCGTCCCGATCGACCGGGTGCCCGCGACCCCGCACCGGGTTATAACCGCACGACGCCGCGCGCCCTAGCGAGCGGTGCTGTGACCGGCGAAAGGAAACGCAACGGAATGCAGCCGCGATTGAAGACCGGGATCTGGGTCCAGGCCCTGATTCGCCGATGCACGGTCGAAGCGGTGCCGGCCGTCGTCGTGCGCAAGGGCTTCGAGGACGCCGGCGCCGTCCTGCTCAAGATCAACGGTCTCGAAGGGCACTGCTACATCCTGGCGGCCGGCAGCGACCTCGACGGCAACCGGATCTGGCGCCGCGCGACGGGACCCGGATTGGTGGCCGAGACCGCGGCCGACGACTACATCGCCCGCGAGGCGGGCCGCGACCCGGACCTCTGGGTCATCGAGATCGAGGACCGGGCCTTGCGCCATTTTCTCGACGATCCCGTGATCGACTCGTGATCCAGGCCGAATCGTCGGGCCGGCCATCTCGACCCTTGCCCGAGAAATCGCTTGCCGATAGATTGGCGCCATTCATCAAAATACGGGGTCTGGACGGAGGCGTCGCCGCAACATGATGGGTTATTGGCCTGTGCTTCGTGCGTTCCTTGCGGCCATTTGCCTGGCCGGACTGGGCGCCTGCGCCGAAACCGAGGTGGTCGCCCATGCCGCCAAGGGCATGGGCGGCGAGAGCCAGGTCGGGGGCTATAAGGTCGGCACGCCCTATCAGATCGCCGGGACCTGGTACTACCCGGCGGTCGACATGGCCTATGACGAGACGGGTATCGCTTCGTGGTACGGAGCCGATTTTCACGGCAAGCGAACCGCGAACGGCGAAGACTACGACATGAATGCGCTGACCGCGGCCCATCGCACCTTGCCCATGCCCAGCATCGTGCGGGTCACGAACCTGGAGAACGGCCGCAGCATCAAGCTGCGCGTCAACGATCGCGGACCCTTCGCCCGAGGGCGAATTCTGGACGTCTCGCGACGCGGCGCGCAGCTTCTCGGCTTCGACACGCAAGGCACGGCACGGGTCCGCGTCGAAATACTGGAGGACGAGAGCCGCCAGGTCGCTTTGCTCGCCCAAGGCAAGGCGGTCGTGCAGCCCGGCGCCGTGGCCGCGGTGCCGCCTCCGGCGGTCAAGACCGCGCCCGTTGCCGCGCCGGGCGGCGCGACGGTGGCGAAGACGCCCGACCCGACCCTGCAGACCGCGAGGGCCAAACCCGTCGTCGCAACGGATGTCGCGCAACAACCGCCGACTGCCGATGAACTTCTAGGCCCCAAGGATCAGGTCGCCGTCGTGGCGGTCAAGCCGACCAATCTGTTCATCCAGGCCGGCGCCTTTGCCGAAATCGTCAACGCCAAACGGACCAGCGCCCGGCTCGCGGGCTTCGGGCCCGTCCGCGTCGTCCAGGTCGAGAACGGCAATATCCCACTTTTCCGCGTCCGCGTCGGACCCTTGGTCTCGCTCGAAGAGGCCGACCGGACCCTCAACGCGGTCGCCGGAGCCGGTTTCCCCGAAGCGCAGATCGTGGTTGATTGAGTCTCCGACCAAACGCGCCACGACGAGGCGTCGTCCGATTTCGGTCTTATTTGCGG
Source organism: Rhodospirillaceae bacterium (assembly GCA_018699755.1). Classification (GTDB taxonomy): domain Bacteria; phylum Pseudomonadota; class Alphaproteobacteria; order CADEGL01; family CADEGL01; genus JABIRQ01. The sequence continues at coordinate 7,577 of JABIRQ010000357.1, forward strand.
TCTAGGATGCCACTGAACGCGCCGGCCGGACCGGCCGGATTTTCTCGGGAAGGGAAGGACATATCCGCAATGCCGCACCGTGCGGTCACTCATTCCAGGCGCTATCGCCCGGCGGCCAATGCGAAGCGCCTGTTTCGTCGCATCGCGCTTGGCTTCGCCCTCCTGGCCGCGCAGTCCCTGTCCGGCGCGACGGCCGCGACAAGCATCGACACCGCGGCCAGCCATGCCGCGGTCGTCGATCTTCAGACCGGCGCCGTCCTTCTCGACAAACGCGCCAGCGAACCGATGCCACCGGCGTCGATGAGCAAGATCATGACGGCCTACATGATCTTCGAGCGCCTCAAGGAAGGCAGCCTGAATCTAGACGATACCTTGCCGGTCAGCGAGGAAGCCTGGCGCAAGGGCGGGTCGAAGATGTTCGTCGAGGTCGATTCGCGCGTGTCCGTCAGGGATTTGCTGCAAGGCATCATTGTTCAGTCCGGCAACGATGCCTGCATCGTCGTGGCCGAGGGCCTGGCCGGCAGCGAGGCCCGCTTCGCCGAGCAGATGACCGCGCGCGCCCGCGAACTCGGGCTGCGCGACAGCCGGTTCGCGAACGCCACGGGCTGGCCCGATCCCGGGCAGATGATGAGCGCCATGGACCTCGTGCGGCTGACCGAACTGACGATCGAGAACTTCCCGGAATACTATCCCATCTACAGCGAGAAGAAGTTCACCTACAACGGCATCGAGCAGGGCAACCGGAATCCGCTGCTCTACGGTGCCAGCGGCGCCGACGGCCTCAAGACGGGACATACCGAAGCCTCCGGCTACGGCCTGACGGGCTCCGTCAAGCGCGGCGACCGGCGTGTTGTCGTTGTCGTCAACGGTCTGGAAAGCGCACGCCAGAGGTCCAGCGAGTCCGAGCGCCTGATCGAATGGGCGTTCCGCGAGTTCGAAAACACCGCCCTGTTCGAATCCGGCGAGACGGTGGAGCGCGCCGATGTCTGGCTCGGCGAAGCGAAAACGGTGGCTTTGCGTGTCGACCAGGACCTGATGGTCACCGTACCGCGCCGGAACAAGGACGAGATGAAGGTCAGCGTCCTCTATGACGGCCCGGTGCCGGCACCGATCGAGGCGGGCCAGCAGATTGCCACCCTCCATGTCGCCGTCGAGGATGCGGAGACCGTGGAGGTTCCCCTCTATGCCGCCGAGTCGGTCGAACGGCTCGGCCCGATCGGCCGCCTGGGCGCGGCGATCGGGCAGTTGATCTGGGGGAACGACTGACCGCCGCCATCAAGCCCGGCCGCTTCGTCACCGTCGAGGGCGGGGAGGGCGCGGGCAAATCCACCCAGACCGCAGCTCTGGTCGCCTGGTTGCGCGAGCGCGGCGTCGATGCCGTCGCCACCCGCGAACCCGGCGGGGCGGCCGGCGCGAACGAAATCCGTGCCCTGCTTGTCACCGGATCGATCGACCGGTGGTCCCCGATCGCCGAGCTCCTGCTGCATTTCGCGGCCCGCGCCGAACACCTGGCGCGAACTGTGCGACCCGCCCTGGAGCGAGGCGCCTGGGTCGTCTGCGACCGCTTCGCCGATTCGACCATGGCCTATCAAGGTTTCGGCCACGGCCTCGGGCGCGAAAGAGTCG